>DKUR01000068.1:18430-46896 GCA_002490775.1 Lachnospiraceae bacterium UBA7199
GAATCTTGCTGATTTAGCCATTTTGATTTTCTCCTTTCAGTCCCTTTTAAAATGTTAATACTTCGGGTTTCTGAGCTGCATGCTTATGCTCAGGACCTGCATATACATAAAGCTTGGTATACATTTGTCTTCCTAAAGGTCCTTTGGGAAGCATGCCTTTCACTGCAAGTTCTACTACCTTTTCAGGCTTCTTAGCCATCATTTCGCGCAAGGTGGTCTGCTTCATTCCACCTACATAATCTGAATGATGATAGTATACCTTCTGATCCAGCTTCCTGCCTGTTACTTTCACCTTATCTGCATTAACAACGATTACATAATCGCCTGTATCAATGTGAGGGGTGAAAATTGCTTTGTTCTTTCCTCTTAAAACTTTAGCCACTTCTGAAGCCAAACGTCCTAATGTCATATTTTCAGCGTCCACTACATACCATTTTCTTTCGATTGTAGCAGGACTGGCCATAAATGTTTTCATGATATTTCCTCCATTTAAAATTGGTTCTTCCGATATTGTCCATCCTTCTGCCAGATGTCCGGGCCGGCAAAAATCTTTTAAATATCTTCAAAGTATCTATTGATAACACCTTATCTAGGGATTGATGCCTTCCGGCGCTTATGCGCACCATAACAGCATCAGATAAAGCATTACATAACTTTTCGACACTGAATAATTATATTATACGCTTCCACGTGTGTCAACCAATTTTTCACTTTTACAGCATATTTTCGCAACAATTCAGCCTTGCCAATCATAAGATGCCAGAAGCTGCACATCTTTTAACATAATGATTGGCTCCTATCTTACATTTCTGGTAAATCTGCAGGCAGGATAGCCGCTGCATCCATAAAATGCGCCAAATTTCCCTTTTCGCAGCAGCAGCACGCCGCCGCATATAGGACAGTTCTGTCCTTCCTCATCCACGCCTTCCTTTTTCCTTTTTTCCAAAAGTTTTCCCATTTCTTCATAGCAGCGCTGGTTCATCATACAATCAAACAATGCACGATGCGCGCCTTCGGTCTGCAGGCCAAAATGCGCCGCGACGTCTGTAAGTTTATGATGGGACAGTTCCGGAAGGCATCTTCTCGCCATATATAAAGTATCAATATAGTCGTTTTTCACTTCTTGATCAAGACAATCAACCGCTGCACGATAAACAAAGTATAAATCAAAAGTATGTATATTATGCCCCACCAGCACATATTCCCCGGCAAAATCCAGAAAATCCTTTATGGCAGTTTCTATGCCGGGGGCATTTTTTACCATTTCATCTGTAATTCCATTTACAGACGTGGCACCTGCCGGAATGTGTCTTCCGGGGTTTACTAAAGTAGAAAACTCTCCCACTACTTTATGCTTTTCCACCTTAACTGCCGATATTTCTATTATCGCATCCTTCTCCTGATTGATTCCCGTGGTTTCCAGATCAAAAACCACATAGTCCTCTACATAACTGTTCAGAAGCTTCCCTTTGTTCCTCTGTCTCATTTTATCTTATCCTCAAAACCAACCCTTTTAAGCAGCAACCAATATTAATTTACCATGACAGAAAATATTCCGCAACACTGACTCTTATTTTTCCGCTCCCATCGTAAGTCCGTCAATAATATATTTGGAACAAAATAAATAAACAACTACCACTACTAAAATTGAAATGCCCACAGCTAAATACATCGCACCATAATTTGTCAGATAGATCCCCTTGACCAGAGAGATTAGAATCGGCATAGTATATTTTTTTGTATCTGTAATCATAATTAAGGGACCTATATAATTATTCCAACTGTTTACGAAATTGAAAATACACATGGTGGCAACTCCCGGCATAATACATGGAAACACAATTCTGTTAAAGATCCCAAATTCCGAGCATCCTTCCATTCTTGCTGCCTCCAAAAGAGAAGTAGATACCCCCTGGGATATCATTCCCCTAAGGAAAAAAATAGTTGAAACACTGCTTACACCTGGTGCAAAAAAGGGAATCATAAAGGTAATTAATTTATTGACCAGTCCTAATTTCAGCCCCAGCCTGTAAAATCCAATCATGCTTACCTGACTGGGAATCATCATAGAGGCAAGCAGCAGAGCATACAAAAATTTTTTCCCTTTAAACTGATATTTTTCAAAGCCAAATGCTACTAATGCTCCAAAATATCCTGATCCTGCCATAAATACCACTGATATCAGCAAACTATTGAAAAATCCACTCCATATATTTACATAACTCTGCAGCTTCCTGTAATTTTCCATCAGGTATTTTCCCGGCAGCAAATTTAATTGCGTCACAATTTCAAAGCTGGAATGTGTTGCATTCACCGTAATCAGATAGAAGGGAATCAGCGTAATGACCACCAGAAGCAAGAGAAATCCATAAAGCAAAATATTCTTAATCCATTTTTTAATTGTTATTTTAACCATGTTCCTTTTCTCCTCCTTTCATAAACTTAAAAGACACCAGACTCATTACACAGATTATCACAAATAACCCCACGGACACCGCCGCTGAATAACCATAATTATGATTCTTAAACCCCTGGTTGTATAAATACATTGAAACTGTCAAAATTGCTTTATCCGGCTCTCCCGTTCCATCTGACATTGTTGACGGAACATCAAACAACTGCATACCTCCAATAATAGAAGTGATCGCAATATAAACAATTGTAGGGCGGATCAGGGGCAATGTTATTTTTCGAAAAGTCTGCCCCCTGTCTGCACCGTCAATATAAGCTGCATCAAAAAGATTCCGGTCTATTGTGGTAATTCCGGCCATGACCAAAATCATTGTATAGCCAAACCACATCCACCACTGAATGTAAGAAGTCAGGTTGGAAGTAAATACCGGATCATTAAAGAACTCAAAAGGAGCCCCGCTCACATGAAATGCCTTAAGGATATGATTGACCACAGACTTATTTCCATTAAAAAGCAAATGAAACAAAAGACCTACCGATGCTGCGGTAAGCAGATTTGGCAGATAAAAAATTGCCCTGAAAAACTTCATTCCCTTTACTGCACACATTGTAAAAATAGCTGAAAGCAATAATGCCATCAGCATCTGGGGGATAAAGCTGATGAGCCAGATTCGCAGCGTATTCCATATGCTAAGGTAAAATACCTTATCAGTCAAAAGTCTTTTAAAGTTTGCGAAAGCCACAAATTTTTCCGGTGCCAATCCATCCCATTTTTGAAAGCTTAAAAAAAACGTAAAGATTACCGGATATAATCCTAAAAATATAAAGGATATAAAAAAGGGCAAGATAAACCAATACCCATACCTGCTTCTGTTATTTATGCTTTTTTTCCTCATTCAACCACCTTCCTAAAAACAAAAAAGAGGCCGCTGCATTTTTACTTCTATCATTTATGCAACAACCTCTCTTCCGCCATCATGTCCTATTTTATAATTATTTAATCACCAGATCAGGATATGCAGTAGCTACATCCTCCTTAAATTGTTGTATCGCTTCTTCTTTTGTAACTTTACCTGTTGCATAAGCTTTTGC
This sequence comes from Lachnospiraceae bacterium UBA7199, assembly GCA_002490775.1. GTDB lineage: Bacteria > Bacillota > Clostridia > Lachnospirales > Lachnospiraceae > Suilimivivens. The sequence goes on from DKUR01000068.1 coordinate 21,935, forward strand.
TGCATTTTTATAGGCAGTATTGATTTGTCCGTCATATTCTGTAATTGTTACATTTGGATTTTTTGCCATTACCTGATTATAAAATTTATACAAATTCTGTCCTGCCAGATTTTCTTCTCCTTCTCCCTGTGCCAGTGCATCATCTGCTGTTTTGCATCCAACATACTCTCCATAAGTAACTGCATATTCCTGAAGCGCCTCAGAATTTAATGTAACGTATTCCAGAAATGCCCATGCTGCTTCTTTATTAGGACTATCTTTATAAATTCCCAGCCAGGTTCCACCATTGATATAGGGATTAGGTCCTTCACAAAGCCCCCATTTTCCCATAGTATTTACTGCATTGGCTTTCACCATAAAGGAATAACCCCACGTGGGAAGGACATAGCAAAATACTTCATCGCCCTCTACACCTGCAATCCATTCAGGATCCCACTCTGAAACATTCAGATCATAACCCTTTTCATAAATCTCCTTGACGATATCTAAAAACTCTTCCATTTTAGGATCAATCACTAATTTCCCATCTACCACCCAGGGCTTACTTCTGTCTGACAGCACCATCAGCATAACATCTTCCCAACTGCCAAACATAGCAATGTTATTATCTTTAAAAATACCCGCTGTTTCCATCATTTTATCATAGTCGGATAAATACGCGGCCACCTCTTTCGGATCACTCACTCCCAAAACCTTTTCTGCCAGATCTCTTCTGTAAATAACAGATCCCGGTGTAGTCTGCCAGCTCAAAGCACGTACCGCGCCCTCATCATCCGTACCTACATCCTTTACATAATCCCATATATCATCAAGCTGATTTGCCGCCTGGTAAGGTTCTCCTGTCAGATCATCCCATACTCCGGCATTGACCAGATACTTTACATAATCAGATTCCCCTGTAAAAATGTCTGGAACGTCCTTTCCTCCTGAAAGTACCGGCGTTAATTTGGATAAAAATTCCTTATTGGGAATCACTGTAATATTTACCGTAATATTGGGGTAGATCTTATTGAAACCTTCCACGAAACGCTGCAGTTCTTCTCCAGAGGACCAGATATTTAACTCTGCAGTTATATTTGTATCCACTTCTGATTCGATTACTCCTTCTGCAGATAGATTTTCCTCCTGGACTGCAGGCTTATTTTCCTCCTGGACTGTAGGTTCATTTTCCTCCTGCACCGGCTTAGAACCGCATCCAGACAAAATATTTAAGCATACTGCTGTTGTAAGTAATAAAGTAACTAATTTTTTTCTCATAAAAAACCTCCTGTCAATATTTTATATTATTATTTTTTTAATTTACGTATCAGTTCAGCCTTGCCCATTCATAAGTTGTCGGTTTATACATCTTGCATATATCAGATAAGTTATTTCCGACAACTTATTTCATGTCGGGCGTCCGCCCTATGAAAATGATTGTACAATCTGCCCTTAGTGAGCAAGCTCCCACGGTCATATTTCACAATCATTTTCGCATGGCTGAACTATTGAAACAAATAAGTAGCAATACTATGCGCCGGAAGAAAAGTCTCAGCAATTTCATCCCTGTAGCGCAGTGTTAATTTTCTGGAAATATCACTTGGGTTTAGCACTACAGCCACTTTCCATCCATCTGGATTTTCAAATGCACAGGCTTCCAAAGACGAGGTATATATAGAACTGCCAATCCGCACTGCTCCCGGCCTGATATATTTGCTAAAATGACCAATGTAATAATAGGAAGAGGAATATTTAATCTCTTTACTTTTGCAATCCATAATAACTGGTGCTTCTCCAACCCATATTCCTGTTTTCATACACGGTAATAAAAATTCTTTTTCGCTCTCGCTTAAATCCTCTTCTCTGCATCCATTTTTCTCAAATTTCTCTTTAAACTTTTCCTGTTCCTCCTTCCAGTGATCCGGCCCGCCCTCAGAATCCAGAATCATATTCCAGTCAACCCATCCACATGCCCAGTGATTTAAATTTCCAATCATATCATGGGCATATTTTTCTCCTGTATCATAGTCGGCCTTTTTTTCCGTTCCCACACAGCTTTCTGTTCCAAGTATCAGCTTTTCAGGATACATCTGATGAAAAGCCTCCAGCGCCCCAAAATGATCTCCTGCATACCAGTGAACCGCCACGCCATCTAAAGCTTCTCTGGCTTTAGCCGCCGATAATACATCCAGTGCCCTGTCAAAAACTCTTTCCTTATTATGATCCCAGAAAAATATCTTCTTATCGCCCAATCCAGCTTTATTCAACGCAGGTTTTAAATAGTCCTGTGCAAATATTCTCTCATCCTCACCAGTATAGTAGCAGGACTCCCATCCCATCTGCGCATGTGTCTCGTTTTGGATTGTCACTCCCCAAAGGGGTATTCCTTCCTTTTCATAGGCGTCAATAAATTTAACAAAATAGTCTGCCCACACCTGCCTGCATTCTTTTTTCAGGTACCTTCCTTTGTCCATACGTCCATTTGTCTTCATCCAGCCCGGCGGACTCCAGGGAGAGGAAAAAAACTTTAATTCTTTATTGATAGACAATGCTTTTTTCATCATAGGAATCACATCCTGCTTGTCATGTGCAATACTGAAATTTTTCAGTTCCCAATCATTTTCCACATCATCATAAGAATAAAATTCCGTAGAAAAATCACAGCTATTGATCGTTGTCCTGCATAAACTGTATCCCAGACCTTCCTCCTGGTCAAAATACCCTTTCATAACAGCTTCCTGATCTTCTTTTGCCATCTTCATCAGATTCACTGCACTGGCCTGGGTAATTGCCCCGCCAAAACCAATAATTTCCTGATACCTGACCTGATCATATATGTTGAACAAATTAGCCTCTGCTGCCCGATACCCTTCCTTGTCTTTGTGGAAAAATAAGGGTTCCTTTTCTTTCATCAAGCTATGATCACTATAATCTGTCATAATCACTTTAATTTTTCTTTTCACTGTGTCACCTCGCTTCCTTTCATTTTAATGCCTAGTCTTTTTTGATTAATTGACCTGATAATTGCAGCATCAATTTTAAAATTCCGCTTTTCATCCATCAGTCCATTAATCTCCTGATATACATCTGTAAGCTGGGTATAACAATAACCACAAAGGTATGGAATTATTTTAATTGCTGACGTAATAGTTTCATATCTGTCAATAAATTCTTCTGTTGTTTTTACTTTATTACCGTATCCCCATCCTTTTTGTTCATTGCAAAACGCAATCCCTCCATATTCGCTGATAATAACAGGCTGGCCGGCATAATGATAATGATCCGCAAAAACCGGCTTTAGCAGGTTATGATAAATTTTTCCCTCCAGTATTTCCTCCAAATTTCCTTTATATCGTTCCAAAAACATTTCCGCATCTTCCTCGTAATCATGAAGGGAAATAATATCCGATACGGTATGCTCCCAACCATCATTTGCCACCACCAGTCTTGATGAATCAACCGACTTTATCATGTGATAAACCGCTTCTGTAAGATGCTGTTGCCCAATATCTGTTCGAATTTCATTGATTCCCCATGATTCATTAAATGCCGTCCACACAATAATGGAAGGGTGATTGTAGTACTGCTTTACAATTTCAGAAGCTTCCCTCATATAATTAGATACTTCCCTGTCTCCAAAACGATAAGCGGAAGGAATTTCACACCATGTAAGCAGTCCTAATACATCACACCAATAATAGTATCTTTCATCTTCAATCTTTTGATGCTTCCTAGCCCCATTAAATCCCAGTTCTTTTGTTTTTTTAATATCCTCAATTATCGCTTCTTCTGAAGGAGGCGTCATTCCAGATTCCTTCCAATATCCCTGGTCTAATATTAAACGCTGAAAAACCGGCTCTTCATTCAATAAAATATTTCCCTGATAAGCGGTTATTTCTCTCATACCAAAGTAAGAGCCCACTTCATCGCACAAGCGTCCTTCACTATATAATGATATTTTTACATCATATAAATCAGGTTTTTCGGGGGACCAGTAGTGAATCCCATTCAATTCGGCATCTTCATCAATTTCTGATACATCCATTACGACAGACGTATGATTACTTCCTGCGGGAAATTCAATCGTGTTTATTAACTTATTACCGAAAGAAACCTGTGCTCTGACGGTGATATTATTGCAAATCCTCTCCTCTATAATATCCAGTTCAATTCCCAGAGCTCTCTCTTTTGCTTTCGGAATCAGTTTTAAAGAAGAAATATATATTTCATCCACAATTTCCATCCAGACATTTTTCCATATTCCTGTAGTCTGAACGTACCAACATCGGAAACTTTCCTTCCTCCATCTTTGTTTTCCCCGGAGCTGCTGTTCATCAAAAGTATCTTCCGCCCGCACTACGACTCTGTTTATCTTTTCCAGATAATCGGTAATATCAAAGCTAAACCGGGTATATCCCCCCTCATGTTCTCCTGCTTTTTTCCCATTAATCCAAACTCTGGTCAGGTAATCACAGCCTTCAAAATGAAGTATTACCCTCTTTCCTGCAAGATTTTGTCTGTCTAATTCCAAATTTCTTGCATACCAGACACAAAAATGCTCCTCCTCCTTTCCAATCCCGCTTAATTTTGTCTCATAAGAAAATGGAACCTGAATTTTCCTTTCACCTTCAAATTTTTCATACCACCGATTTCTTTCCCCCTGCCTGTCATCATCAAATCGAAACTCCCATTCTCCGTTCAGGCTGTACCATAAATTCCTGACCATTTGAGGTCTTGGGTAACCTCTGATATAACATGCTGTCTGTTTTTCCATCATATTCCTCTTTGTTTGTATTATTATTATTGATTCTTATAAGTTAATTTTAGCATGTTTCAGTATGTATTCAACTTATTTTTTAATAAAATGCGGTTATTTTGATGCTTTTGTCGCCATTTCCTTATATTAATATCAATATTACTGTTGTAAAATAATAAAAAAAGGCGATAGGAACAATAGTGCTCATATCGTCTATTTTTCAGTTTCTATATTCCAGTCCCATAACAATATCCTGCGCATAGTCACCGAAGTTTTTTCCAAATAAATTAAAACCTCCAATATATGCTGCGTCCGGCTTATTACAGACTTCAAATTCAATATATGGTTTTTCCTCCTGAAACACCATATCAATTTTCACATCCGAATACTGCTTTCCATTAATCAGCGTTCCATCCCCATTGATCTCGATCCCCAGCATAACACCATATTGAGTTGAACCTGCCTCCCATACCTGGGGATTTAATCTCCCTCTTCTTGCACCGTAATCCCCGCCAGAACGCCATGTACCTGTCTCCAAACCGTTGACGATAAATGTTATGTCTGATTTCCAATCCTCATGGTAATTTGGCGCTTCTGAACAAATTTCCATAGTAAACATTAATTTACACGGTTTAGCTTCTAAAGGAAGTAAATTAGGAAACCGGTATTTTACAAATCCACCTGCGGTCCATAAAAGTCCTGCCTTAATCCGCTCCGGCAGGTAAAATGATCTCATTTTATCTTCCACTCCAATAATTCCCTGCTCTCCGGCAAGCCCGCAGGTTGGCATTACATGAAAATCAAAATAGGCCCCCACTGGCATTTCAACACTTCTGTATTCGTTAATATCGCTGTTTTTCTGATAAGCGCTAATATTAATATAATCTGTTTTCCTTGTACACAGTTTCAGCGTCCCCCGCATTCCCGGGCGTTCTTCCACGCTTACCATATCCGCCTGCTCAAGTATTTTAATATGAAAAGTTACGCTGGACTGTGGAATATTCAGCCTTTCAGATATTTCACTGATACTCATTCCCTTATTTTCAATCAACTTTAGAATATCAATGCGGGCCGGTACAGAAAGCGCTTTGCAAATACTGCACAATTTTTCCTTATTTCCAACATCAACATCAACAATTCTGGCCATTCATCAGCCTCCTGTTTTTAGACTATACTTCAAACTCATACTTTACCAATGTAAGGCCGCAGGCAGGCGCTGTAGGCCCTGCTGCCTGTCTGTCTTTTGCATCTAAAATTTCTCTGACCTTCTCCGGTTCTAAATTTCCACGTCCCACTTCCATAAGCGTCCCGGCAATGATTCTTACCATATTATATAAAAATCCATTGCCCTGCACCCGGATCACTATTTCACTGCCCTCCTTTTCCACACTCAGCTCGTAAATCCTTCTGACCGTTGATTCCACTACCGCTGCCGCAGCACAAAAGCTTTTAAAATCATGCTCTCCCACCAGAAATTCCGCTGCCTGCGCCATTTTTTCCACATCAAGAGGAACATAGGTAAAATGAGCATACAGCCTTTTGGTTGGAATCGGAAAAGGACAGTTTAATATCCTGTATTCATAGGTTTTCTTACTAGCACAATGTCTGGGATGAAAATAATCCGGCACCTGAACAGAGCTTTGAATCCTGATATCCTCCGGCAGTTTTTGATTTAATGCATAAGAAATCTTTTCCGCCGGAATACGGGTATTTGTGTCAAACACCGCCACATTACAAAGAGCATGTACCCCGCAGTCTGTTCTGCTGGCCCCCATCACCTGTATTTCCTCCTGCAAAAGCTCCCTTAAGCTTCTATTTAATTCTCCCTCTATGGTAGGTACCCCTGGCTGGAGCTGCCAGCCATGATAGGCTGTACCGTCATAGGCTACCACCAGCTTTACCCTTTTCATATGAATCCCCTGCCTACCACAATGCAAAGTGTCAGATAGCATACAACAACGCCATATGCCAGCCCGTCTCTTTTCTTATAGATCAGCGGCTTCATTTTCGTGCGGTGTTCCCCGCCTCTGTAGCACCTTGCCTCCATTGCCATAGCAAGGTCATTGGCCCGTCGAAATGCTGATATAAAAAGGGGCACCAAAAGAGGTACAAGGCTTTTAGCTTTTTTAATCAGATTGCCACTCTCAAAGTCTGCCCCTCGGGCAATCTGGGCCTTCATAATCTTATCTGTTTCTTCAAGCAAAATGGGAATAAACCGCAGTGCAATGGACATCATCATTGCAATTTCATGAACAGGTACTTTGAAAATTTTAAGCGGTCCTAACAGTTTTTCCATTCCGTCCGTCAAATTATTAGGGGTGGTTGTCAAAGTCATGACAGAAGAACCTATAATCAGAAAAACCAGGCGAATTGCCATAAAAACTGCCTGCCGGATACCTTCCATTGTAATTTTAATCTTCCAGAAGGTAACCACTGCCTCTCCCGGCGTTAAAAACAAATTAAACACCACTGCTATGAGAAGCAGAAAAACAATAGATTTCATTCCCCTTAACATGTACTTAAGGGGAACCTTTGATAATTTAATCACCACTGCCAGAAAAACTCCCGCAATCAGGTATCCTATGAAATTATCTACTACAAAAAGGGAAACTATAAAACAGATGGTAGTCACCAGTTTAACCCTTGGATCCAGTCTGTGTATCACTGAATCCGTCTGATAATATTGTCCCAATGTGATATCTCTTAACATTTTTCCTCATTCCTTACAGCAGCCTGCTTATTTCTTTAATGCTTTCAATATTTCATTTTTTGCCTCTGCAATGGTGGTAATGTCTGTATCTACATTCAGCCCCCTTGCCTTAAGTTCATGCATAATATAAGTCACCTGGGGCGCTGCAAGTCCCACCTGCTCCAATTCTTTATAATGCCTGAATACTTCTCTTGGCTCTTGATCAAACAACACCTGCCCCCGGTTCATCACAATGATTCTATCCACATATTTGGCAACATCTTCCATACTATGTGAAACTAATATAACTGTAATTCCCGTTTCCTCACGCAGTTTTGCAATTTGATCTAATATTTCATCCCTTCCTTTGGGATCAAGTCCTGCAGTAGGCTCATCTAAAATAAGCACCTCAGGCTTCATTGCAAGGACTCCGGCAATAGCTACCCGGCGTTTTTGTCCGCCAGAAAGGTCAAATGGTGACTGATAGAAATATTCATCCTCAAGTCCCACCTGCTTTAATGCGGCGTAGGCCCGCAGTTCTGTCTCTTTTTTATCCAGCCCCAAATTCTTGGGGCCAAAGCATACATCTGAAAAAACATCAATTTCAAATAATTGATGTTCAGGGTACTGAAATACAAGACCTACCTTACTGCGCAATTCTTTCTTATTATAATCATTGTCGTGAATGTCAGCACCATTATAGAATATACTGCCGCTGGTAGGTACTAAAAGCCCATTTAAATGCTGCACCAGTGTGGATTTGCCTGATCCTGTGTGGCCGATCAGCCCAATAAACTGTCCATCTGGTATTACCAGATTAATATCCTTAAGTGCAGCAAATTCCATAGCAGTGCCGGCCTCATATATATAATTTACATGATCTAAAATAATTGACATTTTTTCCTTCATTTCTGCGCTGTTTTTATTGAAGGTTGAAAGTTCCAGCGCTTCTTTTATTTATTTTTCGGAAGTCCCAGTGCCGCTGCTAATTCCTCACAGGTCAAAATTCCTTTTGGAATATCAAGCCCGCTTTTTCTAAGTTCATGGGCCAGAAGTGTAACTTGAGGAACATCAAGTCTTAGTTCTTTTAATTTTTCCACCTGGCTGAAAATCTCTCTCGGCGTCCCCTCCATCGCTATTTTCCCCTTATCCATAACAAATACCTTATCTGCATGGATAATTTCTTCCATATAATGGGTGATCAATATAATTGTAATTCTTTCCACATCATTTAAGGCCCGTACTGCCCTGATAACTTCCTTGCGCCCATTAGGATCAAGCATGGCTGTAGGTTCATCTAAAACAATACATTTAGGGTGCATTGCAATCACCCCTGCAATAGATACCCTTTGCTTTTGTCCTCCGGAAAGCTTGTTTGGCGAATGCTTTCGAAACTCGTACATTCCCACTGCCTTAAGACTTTCGTCCACCCTCTGCCAGATCTCTGCAGTAGGTACGCCAAGGTTTTCCGGTCCAAATCCAACATCCTCCTCTACCACCTGCCCGATAATCTGGTTGTCAGGATTTTGAAACACCATACCGGCTTCCTGTCTGATATCCCACAGATTTGCATCATCAGAAGTATCTTTTCCATCAACCCATACTGTCCCTTCTGTAGGGTAATGGATGGCATTCATATGCTTGGCAAGGGTAGATTTTCCTGAACCGTTGTGTCCAAGAATTGCCACAAAATCCCCCTGTTTGATATCAATATCAATGTCATCTATTGCCCGGGTAATTCCCTCAACATTTCCCTCTTCATCTCTTCTTATATATTCAAATACAAGGTTCTTGGCCTCAATAATTCCCATCTGATACTTGTGCCTTTCATAAAAAATCTGCTTTACCTAAAATAGTTCTGTTTCATTGTACAAGATATTGTTTTTATTTGCAATAGATTGTGTTATGATGCTTTTATGGTAATTTTATTATGACTGCTTTTGGAAAAGAGGATCGCTATGGATAAATGGGGAAAATCTGTATTGTATTTGGCTTTGATTATTGTATTTTCTTCTGCTGGAATACGTCTTTTGACCAGAGGAGAGACGCTTTCTAATTATGCGGACCAAAATCCTGAAATTGCATATGCAACCCCTGCCATGACTGCAAATCCCACCTCGGCTTCAGATAGCGCTTATTCACCTTTTCCTCTGGCTTCCAGCATACCTTCTGGTGAACCCTCTGGGGATTTCTCTGATTCAGATTCTGAATTGTCCAGCAAAGACGTGCCATCCTCTCCGCCGGATTCTTTTCTTCCTGTAACCGTTGAATCCTCTGAGAGCATACACTATGAAGAAGGCTTTTTTTACCAGCCTTTAACAGATGATGTGGTTGCACGAATCACAGGCATCTCCTATCCTGTTTCTGAGACGCTTGCTCCTGCTCTTGCGGTTTCGGCAACTAATGTTGTCTCTGATACGGATGCCGCCGCACTTGCGGTTTCTTATGATGATCTGCGTTATCTAGGCATTAAATATTACGATTTTAATGGAGAAGTTCAGACGGGAGAGTTGATTTGTAATAAAGGCATTGCCCAAGATTTGGTGGAAATATTTTACCAGCTTTATTTGAATGAATACCAGATTGAAAAAGTACGGTTAATTGATGACTATAATGGAGATGATACTGCATCTATGCTGGATAACAATACCTCCTGCTTTAATTACAGGGTAGTAGATGGTACTTCGAACTTATCCAAACATGCCATCGGATGTGCCATTGACATTAATCCTTTTTATAACCCTTACGTTGTTTTTAACAAAGACGGAAGCGGTGAAACCTACATCTCTCCAAAAGGAAGTGAGATCTACGCTGACCGCTCTCAAAATTTTCCATATAAAATTGATGAAAATGATTTATGCTATCAATTATTTAAAGAGCATGGTTTTACCTGGGGCGGCAACTGGAATTCCTGCAAGGATTACCAGCATTTTCAAAAGGTAGTGGATTAATCATTAAGGCCGGATTGCTGCTTATTTTCCAACCACACTAATTGCCTGTATAACAGCAGTCTGTTCCGGCTGCGTCTCTTCATTTGTTTGAAATGTCTCCCATGTTTTTTCAGCAAATTCTTCCTCAAGAATATGCTTCAACAGCCTATTTTTTAGCATTTTCTTTTTGTGCCTGGCAACTATGATGCAGCCTGCCATACACAAAACAGCCATAACGATTATTCCGGCTGCTCTTGCTTCCCATGAATCACTCATTCCAAAGATCATGCTTACTCCAAAAAATGCAAAAAGCAGCACAGCAATTACAACTGCATAAAATCCAAATCCATCTGCTTCATTTGATACACTGGCTGCCAAATAAAAATATTTTTCCCTGCTGGTTACTTGCTGTCTTAATTCATTGCGGATTTCTTCCACAATAACTTCTTCACGCCCTGTAGAACCCAAAATGCTCTTATTTCCTTTTGCTTCGTTTTCCTTTCCCAATTCTGAATATCTTTGGGAAATGTGCGGCCTGAGCTTTACCAAAATAGAAGCAAGTCCGTTAATTAGGCCGGTAACAAGATCTATGACCGCAAGTAATAAATTCAAAAATGATTTTAGAAACGCCTTAATTGATTGATATATATTATCCACCAAGATCTGCCTTCTCCTTTACATTTTTCATCAGTAAATGAATGGGTTAAGCCCAGCATCTAATTATTAGTTTATCATTACCTTGGTTTTTCAGCAAGAATAAAAGCATAAAAAAGAGAGCCTGAATCTTTCTTCAAGCTCTCTCAATCACTACTTATTAAACAAACTCAAGAACTACTTCCATAGCTCCATCACCTTTACGCTGTCCGACTTTGATGATTCTTGTATAACCACCATTGCGGCTTGCATATTTCGGTCCATATTCATCAAACAATTTGGCAACTAAATCAACTTCTTTTGTGCCTTTTTTTCTTCCGGCCTTTGTAGCAGGAACTTCAGTTACAGGATATAATACCTTAACCATCTGATGTCTTGCATGCAATCTGGAAGGAAGATCCTTCTTGATCTCTTTCTCAACAGTCTCGAATTTGGTAACTTTCTTACCATCTACAACTTCTTTTACTCTCTTTCCATCCTTGTCCTTTACCGGAACTTTGGCGGAAATCTTAACTGTTTCATAGTTATCCTTTTCTTTTACTGCAAGTGCAATAAGCCCTTCCACAATTTTCTGGACTTCCTTTGCTCTTGCCTGTGTGGTAACGATTTTTCCCTTATAAATAAGGCTTGTCACCTGACTTCTAAGTAATGCTTTCCTTTGACTTGAGGTTTTCCCCAGTTTTCTGTAACCTGCCATTTTTCGGCTCCTTTCTTTCATGAAGAACTTTCTCTAAAGAATAGTCCCTCTTCTCAATGGGCTTTGTGCCCGTCATGGTACATTCGGCTACGCTCTTTGGTCTTACTTACCGAATGCAGTTGCACACCATTTATGAGAACATAGTCTGAACTCTTTGGACTTACCACACTATGCTTCATCACTAGGATTAAGCTGTAATCCCAATTCTTTTAATTTAGCTAAAACTTCTTCAAGGGATTTACGTCCCAGATTACGGACTTTCATCATGTCTTCAGAAGTTCTGTTGGTTAATTCTTCCACTGTATTGATACCAGCTCTCTTTAAGCAGTTATAGGAACGAACTGACAATTCTAACTCATCAATGCTCATTTCCAATACTTTTTCCTTTTCATCTTCTTCCTTTTCTACCATAACTTCTGCGGTCTTGGCATTTTCGGACAGATCAATGAAAAGACTTAAATGTTCGCTAAGTACTTTTGCAGCCAAACTAACTGCCTCATCAGGTACCAGTGTTCCATTTGTGTAAACATCAAGCGTCAGCTTGTCAAAATCTGTAATCTGGCCGACACGTGTATTTTCAACGGTTACATTAATTCTCTCAACAGGTGTATAAATAGAGTCTACTGCAATAACTCCAATAGGCAAATCTTCGCTCTTATTCTTGTCAGCACTTACATATCCCCTGCCTTTTGTTATGGTAAGTTCCATGTAAAGCTTGGTATTTTTTCCACTTAAGGTTGCAATGGTAAGGTCAGGATTAAGAATTTCAATGTCCTGATCGCACTGAATATCAGCCGCCTTAACTACACCTTCTCCCTCATATTCGATATATGCGGTTTTAGGTTCATTGGTTTCACTGTTATTTTTGATAGCAAGGCTCTTGATATTCATGATTATTTCAGTTACATCTTCTTTAACGCCTTCGATAGAACTGAACTCATGAAGCACCCCTTCGATCTTAACCTGGCTTACAGCAGCGCCAGGAAGAGAAGAAAGCATAATTCTTCTAAGGGAATTACCAAGTGTGATACCGTATCCTCTTTCCAACGGCTCAACCACGAATCTGCCATACTTCTTATCTTCAGAGATTTCTGCCACCTCAATATTCGGTCTTTCAAATTCAAACACTGCAAACACCCTCCTTTACGAACAATTCTTTTCGCCCAATAAGCCAGCACGCATGCGTGCCGGCGTATGGTGATTTTATTTGGAATATAATTCGACGATAAGCATTTCATTAACAGGAACATCAATCATTTCTCTGGTAGGAAGGTTCTTTACGGTTCCCTTAAATGCTTCCAAATCCACTTCGATCCATTCAGGAGTCAGTCTTCCTGCTGTCACCTCGCTGATATCTTTATATCTCTGTAAAGACTTGGATTTTTCCCTTATTTCGATCACATCGCCTGCTTTGATCAAATAAGAAGGAATGTTTACTTGCTTGCCATTTACTAAAACATGCTTATGGCCGACAACCTGTCTTGCCTCTCTTCTGGTTCTGGCAAATCCCATTCTGAAGACCACATTGTCAAGCCTTCTTTCAAGAAGAACCATAAGATTTTCACCTGTCATGCCCTTCATTCTGTCAGCCTTTTTATAGTAATTTCTGAAAGGTTTTTCAAGCACGCCGTAAATGAATTTTGCTTTCTGTTTTTCTCTTAACTGAACGCCATATTCACTTACTTTTTTTCCTGCTCTCGCATTTGTTCTGTTAGATTTCTTATCATATCCTAAAAAAACAGGATCAAGACCAAGTGATCTACATCTCTTTAATACCGGAACTCTGTTTACTGCCATTTTTTATTTTCCTCCTGCTATTGTTTACAGCGCACGCGCCTTCTTCCAACATTCTAATTATTAATATCTTGTCTTTAACTTTTTAAACAACGGATGCCAGGCTTTGCCAGCCATCCTTATGTTAATTACACGAAACATAGTCGTTCTTAGGCGGCGTCCTGTGACGCCTTAGAAATACTTTTTGTGTTTTATACCCGGCGACGCTTAGGCGGACGACATCCATTATGAGGAACAGGCGTCACGTCCCTGATACTGGTTACATCCAGACCGCATGCAGAAAGAGCACGAATTGCTGCCTCACGTCCTGAACCAGGACCTTTTACCATAACGTCTACTGTCTTTAAACCATGAATCATAGCAGCCTTAGCTGCAGTTTCTGCTGCCATCTGAGCTGCATAGGGAGTAGATTTCCTTGAACCTCTGAATCCAAGACCACCGGCACTTGCCCAGCTAAGAGCATTTCCTTCATTGTCTGTCAATGTAACAATTGTATTGTTAAAAGAAGACTGAATATGTGCCTGTCCGCGTTCAACGTTTTTCTTGACACGTTTTTTTGTCACTTTTTTTGTAACTTTTTTTGCTGCCATTTAAACTAACCTACTTTCTTTGATATAAATTTGTTTGCATGTTCTACTCGAGAATTATGCCGCCCTGCGGCATCCGTACTTCGTACGAATCAATTCTCTCGTGAAATCATCAGTTAAAAACAAATGTCTGCTTCGCAGCCGCTTGTTTTTCTGCTGATGATTTCTATTTTTTCTTGTTAGCAACTGTACGCTTGGGACCTTTTCTGGTTCTTGCGTTTGTCTTTGTCTTCTGTCCACGGACAGGAAGCCCTTTCCTGTGGCGGATTCCTCTGTAGCATCCGATTTCCTGAAGTCTCTTGATGTTCATGGCAACTTCTCTTCTAAGGTCACCTTCCACCATGTAATCAGCGTCGATCACTTCACTGATTCTCTTAACTTCATCATCTGTCAGCTCTCTGACACGGGTATCAGGATTAACTTGTGCTGCTGCAAGAATCTTATTAGCGCTTACTCTTCCGATTCCATACACATAAGTCAAACCAATTTCCACACGTTTTTCTCTAGGTAAGTCAACACCTGCAATACGAGCCATTTACGTTTCCTCCATTTTCTTTCATGCATCTTCTATGCACTGATACTAATTGATTGGGGCAGTCTTTTGCCCAATCGGATTTTCCGATCTTACGCGAAATTTTCGCGCGCGAAATTTCACGAACCAAGAAGTAATCTCTAAGGCTCTTTCGTACAATTATATAAATCAGTGTATACCCCTAAAGGTTACACTGCAGCCGCTTCATAATAATTGGACAAGAACCCTCCTGTTTTTATACAGTGGATTATCCTTGTCTTTGTTTGTGCTTTGGATTCTCACAGATCACTCTGATACGTCCTTTTCTCTTGATGATTTTGCACTTTTCGCAAATCGGTTTTACTGATGATCTAACCTTCATGTTAAACCCTCCTTTCAAAAAAGACCGTTTTACATTATAACATGATATATTCACAAATGCAAGGGATTCCTGCATTCATTTTCAAGTTTTACTAATTTCGCTTATTTACTTCAGTCAGAAGAATTGCTTTAGCAATTCTTCATAGGTCAGATATAGATATTCTTAGATTTTGTCCTTCAAAAATCTTAGAATATCTTCTGACCTTTTTATTTATCTCTCCAAATGATTCTTCCCTTACTTAAATCATAAGGGGATAGCTCCAGAGTAACCTTATCGCCGGGAAGAATACGAATAAAATTCTGTCTTAACTTTCCGCTAATATGTGCAAGTACTCTGTGTCCATTCTCAAGCTCTACCTGAAACATGGTATTAGGGAGTTTTTCTACTACAGTTCCTTCGATTTCAATTACATCCGCTTTTGACATTCGTTACCTCCTCATTCATTCTTATTACAATAAGCTGGCTCGCGCAGCGCGTCAGCGTTTGTTTTAATTGCATATTTAATTTCTTCATTATATATTGTCTGGTTACTTTCAAGCTTTTCCGCCAACAGTTTATCCATCCCGGATTTCACCAACTGCAAATGTTTTTTTCTTTTTTTCTTGGGATTTTCAATTCCTCTGCTTTTGCCATCCGCCAGATAAAAAAAATCTTCCTCTTCCCTTACGATCAGATACATTCGTCCTTTGTCATGGCCTGCTTTCGATCTGGCAAACATTCCTATCATGATTCACCTGTTCCTTCCTGCGAGAGGCATCAAATTTGTCCGGGCAGTAAAGTAAGAATTTCCGGCGCTCCATCAGTGATCAATACTGTATTTTCATAATGGGCAGAAAGGGAACCATCCTGCGTGACTACCGTCCAGTCATCATCCAGCCATTCTACATTACAGCCTCCCATATTAATCATGGGTTCTATGGCAAGCGTCATTCCAGGGCGAAGCTTAATTCCTTTTCTCCACTGTCTGAAATTTGGTATCTGTGGCTCCTCATGAAGGCTGGTTCCAATACCATGCCCTACAAGATCCCTGACTACACCATAGCCATGCTTTGTACAGTATGCGTCAATAGCACCCGAAATTTCATGCAAATGCCTTCCTGCCTTTGCATATTTAATTCCTTCAAAAAAGCTCTGTCTTGTAACCTCTATCAATCTTGCTGCTTCACTGCTGACTTTTCCAACCGGATATGTCCGGGCTGCATCAGAATGATACCCCTTATAGATAAGCCCTGCATCCAAACTTACAATATCGCCTTCCTGAAGGATTCTGTCTCTGGAGGGAATTCCATGCACTACCTCATCATTTACAGAAACACATATAGACGCCGGATAACCGTTATAATTTAGGAAGTTGGGCACACATCCGTAACTGCGGATCAGCTTATCTCCCAGATCATTGATTTCCCATGTAGAGATTCCCGGCCTTATGGCTTCTCCCAGCTTTGCATGAACCTGCGCCAATATTTGGCAGGACTTGCGCATAAGTTCAATTTCTCTTTCTGATTTAATCGTTACAGCCATCTTAAGTCCTTGCCTTCCAGCTTAATCTACTTAATCTAAAATAGCAGTTATTGCTGCAAACACATCTTTCATGTCCACAGTACCGTCTACCGTCTTTAAGATTCCCTTTGCCTGATAAAAATCGATCAATGGCTGTGTCTGCTGATGATAAACATCAAGACGGTTTTTTACTGTTTCCGGTTTATCGTCATCACGAAGGACCAATTCCTTACCGCAGGAATCACAAATCCCTTCTTTTTTAGGAGGAATATGTTCTATATGGTAAGTAGCGCCACAGCTTAAACATGCACGTCTTCCTCCCATTCTTTTTATGATATTTTCATCCGGCACATCCACATTGATGGCAAAATCAATCTTATCGCCAATCTCTTCCAGTGCATGATCAAGCACCTTAGCCTGGGGAATTGTCCTTGGAAATCCATCCAGAACATATCCACCTGCGCAGTCAGCCTGCGCCACTCTGTCCAGAAGAATTTTTACTGTAAGTTCGTCAGGCACCAAAAGTCCCTGATCCATATATTTTTTCGCTTCCATTCCCAACTGTGTGCCATTTTTAATGTTGGCTCTGAAAATATCGCCAGTGGAAATATGAGGAATGCTGTATTTTTCTGCAATCATTTTGGCCTGTGTGCCTTTACCGGCGCCGGGAGCGCCTAACATAATTATTTTCATAACAAATCCTCCGCCTTATCAATAACCCGTAAGCCCGGGCATCAGCACAAATATTAAATAGAGGCAAAGAAAAGCAGATTTACTCTATCTTATGCTTTTCTTTAACCTCTAATGTATTTAAGAAACAAATGACCTAGTCATTCAAAAAACCTTTGTAATTACGCACCAGCATCTGTGATTCGATCTGTTTCATTGTCTCAAGCACTACGCTTACAATAATGATCAGGCTGGTCCCGCCAAAGGAAACCGAAGCCCCAAATATACCATTAAACACAAACGGTATAACACATACAATCGTAAGACCAACAGCACCGATGAAGATAATATAATTTAAGATTTTTGTCAGATACTCACTAGTCGGCTTCCCAGGCCTGATTCCCGGAATAAATCCTCCCTGCTTTTTCATGTTTTCTGCGATCTCTAAAGGATTAAAGGTAACAGATGTGTAAAAGTATGCAAAGAAAATAACCAGTACCACATATACCACTAATCCAATTGAATATACAGGTTCACTGGGTTTGCACCAGTTGCTGGAGCTCAATCCCCTCAGGATATGCGCCCACACTCCTGTGCCTGAATAACCAAAAAAGCTGCAGATAATCACAGGAAGCTGCATCAGGGATGATGCAAAGATAATTGGAATAACACCTGCTGTATTGATTTTTAAGGGAATTGATGAGGTTTGTCCGCCCACCATTTTTCTTCCCTGCACTTTTTTTGCATACTGCACAGGAATTTTCCGGACTCCATCATTTAAAATAATAACTAAAATTACCATTGCCAGGATAATTGCTAAAATAACAATTGCAGCTATTGCTCCTACAGCAATTGCTTTTCCATAAACAAATTGATTAAAGAGCCTGTCTATATCCTGCGGAATCCTGGAAATAATGTTGATCACCAGCACAATTGAAATACCGTTTCCAACGCCATTTTCTGTGATCCGCTCGCCGATCCACATAAGAAATGCGCTTCCTGCAGTAAGGGCTACGACAACTGTAAACTTATTAAAGAAGTTATTTACTTCAAGGAGTCCGCTGCCGCCAAAGAAAAATGCCATTGCAGAAGATTCGATCAATGCAAGCGCTACTGTCACATAACGAGTAATAGAAGCAATTTTCTTCCTGCCATCTTCTCCTTCTTTCTGCATTTCCTCCAACTTGGGAATTGCAATGGTAAGGAGCTGCATGATAATAGAAGATGTAATATATGGTGTGATATTAAGCGCTAAGATGGACATATTTAAAAATGAGCCACCTGTAAAAGCATCAAAGAAACTGAACGCATCACCTGTCTGCTGAGCAAACCAATTAGAAAAATAGTGTCTGTCCACACCAGGCACCGGGAGCTGTGATCCTAAACGGATCACAACAAGCATACCCAATGTATATAATATTTTATTTCTGATTTCTTTAATTTTAAATGCGTTTTTTAGGGTTGTAAGCATATTACATCACCTCTGCACTTCCACCAGCAGCTTCAATCTTTTCCTTTGCAGTCGCACTAAATGCATTTACTTTTACTGTAAGCTTTTTGGTAATTTCTCCATTCCCGAGGATCTTAACGCCATCTTTAGGATTTTTAACAATACCGGTTTCGATTAATGCATCTACATCAACCACAGCGCCTTCTTCAAATCTATCATTCAATACATTTAAATTGATTGCTACGATTTCTTTAGAACTGGGGCAGGTGAAACCTCTTTTAGGAATTCTCCTGTATAAAGGCATCTGACCGCCTTCAAATCCGGGCCTGGGTGCTCCTGAACGTGCCTTTTGACCTTTATGTCCTTTACCAGCCGTCTTACCATTTCCCGAACCGTGTCCACGACCTCTTCTAAAATTATCACTGTGCTTAGAACCATTTGCAGGTCTTAAATTGGATAATTCGATTGAACTCATTTGTGACACCTCCTTATCTTTTAAACTTCTTCAACTTTTATTAAATGTCTGATCTGCTGAATCTGGCCTCTTGTTGCCGCATTATCTGGCAAAGTGATCGTTTTATTCAGCTTTCTAAGTCCCATGGCTTTAACAGTAGCTTTATGCTTGGGAACTGCTCCGATGGGAGATTTCACTAAAGTAATCTTTAACATTTTCTGATCTGCCATTTACTGTTCCCTCCTATGCCATAATTTCTTCTACAGATTTACCACGTTTTCTTGCTACTTCCTCAGGTGTTTTCAGTGCTCTTAAACCTTCGATCGTTGCAAGCACAACGTTCTGCTTATTATTTGAACCAAGAGATTTTGTACGGATATTCTTAATACCTGCAAGTTCGCAGACAATACGTGCAGGACCACCAGCGATGATACCTGTACCTTCGGGAGCTTTCTTCAAAAGAACTGAAGCGGAACCGAAATTTCCCGTAAAATCATGTGTAATACTCTTGCTTTCATCAATTGCAACGCAAACCATATTCTTGATTGCATCTTCTTTGCCTTTGCGGATTGCTTCAGGAATTTCTGTTGCCTTTCCAAGGCCGGCGCCTACATGGCCATTCATATCTCCAACTACTACCAGAGCTGTAAAACGCATGTTACGTCCACCCTTAACAACCTTAGTTACTCTCTTGATAGAAACTACTTTTTCTGTCAATTCCATGCCGCTGACATCGATGATTGTATGTCTCATGTTAAGTTTCTCCCTTCCTAGAATTTAAGGCCAGCTTCTCTGGCTGCATCAGCTAATGCTGCGATCTTACCGTGGTATATAAAGCCGCCTCTGTCAAAGACTACGGTATCAATACCTTTTTCAATTGCTCTTTTAGCAATCACTGTTCCCAAGTATGCTGCTGCATCAACGTTATTGGTTTTTTCAAGCTGCGATTTTACTTCACTTTCTACTGTAGAAGCTGCAACCAGTGTATTTCCAACTGTATCGTCAATAATTTGAGCATACATATGATTATTACTTCTGAATACTGCAAGACGAGGTCTTTCAGCTGTACCGCTAAAGCGGTTACGTATTTTCATGTGCTTTTTAACACGAACTTTTTGTCTTGACTCTTTACTAACCATCTTTACACTCTCCTTATCTATTTCTTACCAGTCTTACCAACTTTTCGTCTGATCACTTCATCAGCATACTTAATACCTTTACCCTTATAAGGCTCCGGTCTTCTCTTGTCTCTGATTTCAGCTGCGAATTGGCCAACTTTTTCTTTATCAATACCCTTAACAATAATGATGTTCTGTCCTTCCAGTACTGTTTCAATTCCTTCCGGATCGATCATCTCTACAGGGTGGGAATATCCTAAAGATAAGGTTAACTTATTGCCAGACTTTGCTGCCCTGTAACCAACACCGTTTACTTCCAGTTTCTTTTCATAGCCCTCCGTAACGCCTTTTACCATATTATTGATCAAAGTTCTGGTAAGACCATGCAAAGACTTCATTTTCTTTAAATCATTAGGTCTGGAGACAATTATCTCTGCTCCTTCTACCTTGATTTCCATTTCTGCCGGAAGCACTCTTTCCAGTGTTCCTTTAGGACCTTTTACAGTCACTTTGTTATTTTCTGCAATCTCTACAGTTACGCCTGCAGGAATCGCGATTGGCATTCTTCCTATACGTGACATGCCCGTACCTCCTATATTATTTACAATGTTTTTACCACACGTAAGCTAATACTTCGCCGCCTACCTGTAATTCTCTTGCCTTCTTATCAGTTACAACACCCTGATTTGTGGAAATAATTGCAATTCCCAAGCCTCCAAGTACTTTGGGGAGGTCTTCCTTTCCTGCATAAATACGCAGACCAGGTTTGGAAATTCTCTTTAAACCACTGATTACTCTTTCATTTCTGTCTGCACCATATTTTAATGAAATGCGGATTGTCTTGAAGTTTCCTTCATCAATCAGATCATATTTCTTTATATAGCCTTCTTCCAGAAGAATGTCAGCAATTGCCAGTTTCATCTTGGAAGAGGGAACATCTACTGTGTCATGTTTTGCAGTATTTGCGTTACGGATTCTTGTAAGCATATCTGCAATAGGATCACTCATTGTCATTTTATTTCCTCCTATATCATATCAATGCAATATCCTCGCCATTTCGTCAGAGCTGCTATTGAAATACTTTTCCTCCTGAAATTTACCGAAGGCAATTTTCAAAAGGTTCAGCTCTGCTGAACTGATTTTTACCAACTTGCTTTCTTCACGCCGGGAATCTGTCCCTTATAGGCTAATTCACGGAAGCAAATTCTGCAGATTCCGTATTTTTTAAGAACAGCATGGGGACGTCCACAAACTCTACAACGAGTATATGCTCTGGTAGAAAATTTAGGTTTACGCTGCTGTTTAATCTTCATTGATGTTTTAGCCATGAACTTACCTCCTTCTATTTAGCAAATGGCATATTAAATAATCTCAATAACTCACGTGCTTCTTCATCAGTCTTCGCTGTTGTAACAAAGATAACATCCATTCCTCTTACTTTATCGATCTTATCGTATTCGATTTCAGGGAAGATAAGCTGTTCCTTGATACCCAGTGAATAATTTCCTCTTCCATCAAATGAATTAGGATTTACACCTCTGAAGTCACGCACACGAGGCAATGCAAGATTTACAAGCCGGTCCATGAAATCATACATTTTCTCCCCACGTAAAGTAACCTTACATCCGATTGCCATGCCTTCTCTGATCTTGAAGTTAGCAACAGATTTTTTTGCTTTGGTAAGTACCGCTTTCTGTCCGGTGATCGTTTCCATATCCTTTACAGCAGATTCCAATACCTTTGCATTGTCTTTTGCCTCGCCAACACCCATATTGACAACGATCTTATCAAGCTTCGGCACTTCCATAACATTCTTATATCCGAACTTTTTGATCATAGCATCTACGATCTCGTCATTATAAATTGTTTTCAGTCTGCTCACGCTTCCAGTTCTCCTTTCCTAGAATTAATCGATCACTTCACCAGTTGACTTTGCAAAACGTACTTTCTTGTCATTCTCAAACTTGAAGCCGACTCTTGTAGGCTGTCCCTTGTGAACATACATTACGTTTGAAATATCAATGGGAGCTTCTTTTTGAATAATTCCACCATTCTGGTTAGCTGCAGAAGGTTTTGTGTGCTTGGTAACCATGCCGACGCCTTCTACGGTGACTTTATGATTTTTAGCATCAACAGCAATTACCTTTCCTTCTGTTCCTTTATCCTTGCCGGCAATCACCTTCACAGTGTCGCCCTTTTTAATCTTTAATGTTGCCATACTGCGCACCTCCTATAATACTTCGGGAGCCAGAGAAACAATTTTCATAAACTGTTTTTCACGAAGCTCTCTTGCCACCGGTCCAAAAATACGTGTTCCTCTGGGAGTCTTATCATCTTTAATAATAACAGCAGCATTTTCATCAAATCTAATATAAGAACCATCTTTACGGCGTGCACCTTTCACAGTACGGACAACTACAGCTTTTACTACATCACCCTTTTTTACAACGCCGCCTGGTGTTGCATCTTTGACCGTAGCAACGATTACATCACCGATATTTGCATATCTTCTTGTAGATCCGCCCATAACTCTGATGCAAAGGATTTCTTTTGCACCTGTATTGTCAGCGACCTTCAATCTGCTTTCCTGTTGAATCATGCTAATTCTCCTTCCAACTATTTCGCTTTTTCTACGATTTCCACAAGTCTCCATCTCTTGTCCTTGGACAAAGGCCTTGTTTCCATTACCTTAACAGTGTCACCAATACCACACTCGTTGTTCTCATCATGTGCTTTCAGCTTGTAAGTTCTCTTAACGACTTTCTTGTAAAGAGGATGCTTCACATGCTCTTCGATTGCAACAACAATTGTTTTATCCATTTTATCACTGATAACTTTGCCGATACGTGTTTTTCTTAAATTTCTTTCTTCCACGACTTAAAAGTCTCCTTTCTTTGACATTCCTCAAGGCTATATCCTTAAATTTACGCTTCTTTCTGTTTCTGAGTAATCACTGTCTGAATTCTCGCAATGTTTCTTCTAACCTCTTTAATCCTTGCGGTATTATCCAATTGGTTTGTTGCGTTCTGGAATCTCAAATTGAAAAGTTCTTTTTTTGCTGCCACCAGATCCTGTTCCAGTGCTGCAGCAGACTTTGCCTGTAAATCTTCTACATACTTGTTAGTTTTCATTTGATGCACCACCTTCCAAGTCTGCCTTAGAAACGATCTTGCATTTGCAAGGAAGCTTATAAGTTGCAAGACGTAAAGCCTCTTTTGCGATTTCTTCGGGAACTCCTGCGATTTCAAACATTACACGTCCGGGTTTCACAACCGCTACCCAGTACTCCAATGTACCTTTACCGGAACCCATACGTGTTTCTGCGGGTTTTGCTGTTACTGGTTTGTCAGGGAAAATCTTGATCCAGACTTTACCACCACGTTTGATATAACGAGTCATAGCAATACGGGCTGCTTCAATCTGGTTTGATTTTATCCAACATGGTTCCGTTGCAATAATACCGTACTCACCGTAGGTAATTGTGTTGCCACGTGTAGCTTTTCCTTTCATGGTGCCACGGAACTGTTTACGACGTTTAACTCTTTTAGGCATTAACATTATTTATCGCTCCCTTCCTGCACTTTCTTTTCATCATTTTTCTTGGTAGGAAGTACTTCGCCCTTGTAAATCCATACCTTGACACCTACTTTACCATAGGTTGTGTCAGCTTCTGCAAAGCCATATTCGATATCAGCACGAAGTGTCTGAAGGGGAATAGTGCCTTCGCTGTAGAACTCTGTACGAGCCATATCTGCACCGCCAAGACGTCCTGAAACAGATGTCTTAATGCCAAGCGCGCCTGCTTTCATGGTTCTGCCCATGCAGGACTTCATAGCACGTCTGAATGATACACGATTCTCAAGCTGCTGTGCAATATTCTCGGCAACAAGCTGTGCATCTCTGTCAGGTCTTTTAATTTCTTTAATATCTACTAATACTTTCTTTCCTGTTAACTTGGAAAGTTCTTTCTTGGTCACTTCGATTTCAGCACCGCCCTTGCCGATTACTACGCCGGGCTTAGCTGTATAAATGATAACTTTTACTCTGCCGGCAGCTCTTTCAATCTCAATCTTAGAAACTCCGGCACTATATAATTTCTTTTTCAGGAATTCTCTGATGTTATAGTCCTCTACAAGGAAATCAGAAAAATCTGCTTCTGCGTACCATTTAGAATCCCAATCCTTAATAATACCGACTCTTAAGCCGTGAGGATTAACTTTCTGTCCCATAAAATTTCTCTCCTCCTATCTTTCATCCAGCACAATTGTAATATGGCTCATTCTCTTTTCGATTCTGTAAGCCCTGCCCTGTGCTCTCGGTCTTATTCTCTTCATTGTAGGTCCTTTATCTGCATAACATTCTGCAATATAAAGGTGATCCGGATTCGGATATTTTGTAGGGTCCTGGCTGTACAGATACTCTGCATTTGCGCGAGCAGACTCTAATAATTTTTTAATGATGCTGGAAGCATATCTGGGATTGTACTGCAAGATACCCAGCGCTGTTTCCACATCTTTGCCTCTGATGGCATCTAAAACGAAACATGCTTTCTGAACAGACACTCTTGCGTAAGATAACTTAGCTGAAGGTCTTGTATCTTTCTGCGCATTTCTCTCTCTTTTAATTTGGGATCTATGTCCTTTTGCCATTACTAAAACCTCCTTATCTTACTTTAGACTTCTTTTCGTCTTTGCCATGTCCTCTATAAGTTCTGGTTGCTACAAACTCGCCAAGCTTATGTCCAACCATATCTTCTGTTACATATACGGGCACATGTTTTCTTCCGTCGTGT
>DKUR01000068.1:47243-66607 GCA_002490775.1 Lachnospiraceae bacterium UBA7199
TGTAGAACGACGGGACCAGGTCTTGATAACCTGCTTCTGTCCTGATGCATTCAATGCATCTACTTTTTTCAGCAAACTTGCATCTGCAAAAGGTCCTTTTTTCAGTGATCTAGCCATTTTCTTCTCTCCTCCTTAATTATTTGATGGCCTTGCCGTCTCTTCTTCTTACGATCAGCTTATTAGAAGCTTTTTTCTTCTTACGGGTCTTAAGTCCAAGAGCAGGCTTGCCCCAAGGTGTAGAAGGACCGGGACGTCCGATACCAGTTTTACCTTCACCACCACCATGTGGATGGTCATTGGGGTTCATAACAGAACCGCGAACTGTAGGGCGGATGCCCATGTGGCGCTTACGTCCTGCCTTACCTATTTTTACCAGGCTGTGGTCAACATTACCTACAACGCCAACTGTAGCTCTGCAGACAATAGGAACCATTCTCATTTCACCGGAAGGAAGACGAAGTGTTGCGTACTTTCCTTCTTTCGCCATAAGCTGTGCACTGTTTCCAGCGGAACGAACCATCTGGCCGCCCTTTCCGGGATATAATTCAATGTTGTGTACCTGAGTACCAACCGGTATTGCTGACAAAGGAAGGCAGTTGCCCACTCTTACTTCAGCTTCAG
Organism: Lachnospiraceae bacterium UBA7199; assembly: GCA_002490775.1. Lineage (GTDB taxonomy): Bacteria > Bacillota > Clostridia > Lachnospirales > Lachnospiraceae > Suilimivivens. The sequence goes on from DKUR01000068.1 coordinate 47,865, forward strand.
GACCGTTCATGATCTTCATACCATCTTTTAAGCCTTCAGGTGCTATGATATAGGCTTTTTCGCCATCTGCATAGCAGATCAGTGCAATATTTGCAGTTCTGTTAGGATCATATTCGATTCCGATTACTGTTGCAGGAATTCCATCCTTATTTCTCTTAAAATCTACAAGTCTATATTTTCTCTTGGAACCGCCTCCGCGGTGTCTTACTGTAATCTTACCCTGATTATTACGGCCGGAATTCTTACTTAATGAAGTAACCAGTGACTTCTCAGGTGAGGTCTTGGTGATTTCTGCGAAATCAGAACCGGTCATATTTCTTCTGGAAGGTGTATATGGGTTATATGTCTTAATTCCCATGACTCTTTCTCCTTTCGAGTTTCATTTCATATCGCACTTTTCATGTGCATAGTTAATAATTAAACCATCTGGAAGAACGCTTCGCGTTCTTCACAGGTCAAACTATAGTTGTTCTTAGCAGCAGTACTTTTGCTGCTTAGAACATCTTTTGACCTTAGAGCCCAGCGAAAATCTCAATTTCCTTGCTGTCCTCTGTCAGCCATACGATTGCCTTTTTGGTTTTTGCTGTCTTGCCGTATGTGTTGCCGCGTCTCTTAGTCTTTCCATCCAGGTTCATAGTGTTTACCTTGGCAACCTTTGCGCCTTCAAACATTCTTTCAACAGCTTCCTTGATCATAACTTTATTTGCTTCAGGATGAACCAAAAAAGTATATTTCTTTTCGCCCATGCCAGCCATACTCTTCTCTGTAATGACCGGTTTAAGGATAACGTCATAATACTCAATTGCTGCCATTATGCAAACACCTCCTCAATCTTTGTCACTGCATCCTTGGTAAGAACCAGCGTATCACCTTTCAGGATATCGTAAACATTGATCTGGTTAACCTGTGTTGTTGCAACAGCAGGAAGATTTCTTGCAGACATCACTACCTTTTCATCATTTTCCGCAAGAACAACCAGTGCCTTGTTTATCTTTAAATTATCCATAACTGCTTTAAACTTCTTGGTCTTGATCTCATCAAGCTTTAATTCATCCAAAACGATCAACTTACCGTTTTCCACCCTGCTTGTAAGAGCGGATTTAAGCGCTGCTCTCTTTTCTTTTTTGTTAAGTTTAAATGAATAGTCTCTTGGAACAGGCGCAAATACAACACCGCCGCCCTTCCACTGGGGAGCTCTTGTTGAACCCTGTCTTGCATGACCGGTTCCTTTCTGTCTCCAAGGCTTTCTGCCGCCACCAGATACTTCAGAACGTGTTTTTGCCTTCTGTGTTCCCTGACGCTTATTGGCAAGATGCTGTACAACTGCCATGTGTACCAGGTGTTCATTAACTGTAACACCAAATACCGCATCGTTTAATTCAATTGTACCAACTTCTTTGCCTTCCATATTATAAACAGATACGTTTGCCATCTGAATCATCCTCCTTTCATCAATTAGCCACAGTCTTAACAGTTTCTTTGATTGTAACTAAGGCTTTCTTAGATCCGGGTACTGCACCTTTAACAAGAAGCAGATTCTTTTCAGCATCTACTCTTACCACCTCAAGGTTCTGTACTGTAACCTTTACACAGCCCATGTGGCCAGGCATTCCTTTTCCTTTAAACACACGGCTCGGTGAGGAGCATGCACCATTGGAACCCTGATGACGATGAAACTTGGAACCGTGAGCCATAGGACCTCTGTGCTGTCCATGTCTCTTGATTGCTCCCTGGAATCCTTTTCCTTTGGAAATCGCAGATGCATCGATCTTATCGCCGACTGCAAATATATCAGCTTTGATTTCGCTTCCAAGCGTATATTCCCCAGCATTTTCAAACTTAAATTCTCTTACATATCTCTTGCAGGAAACTCCTGCCTTGTCGAAATGTCCCTTCATAGCCTTGTTAACGCCATGTCTGTGGATAATTTCCTTTTTACCAGTCTTGTCTTTGTTGACGATTCTTTCTTTCTTATCAACAAAACCAACCTGTACTGCACTGTAACCGTCATTGTCTACTGTCTTGATCTGTGTTACCACACAAGGACCAGCCTGAAGTACTGTTACAGGGACCAAGCTGCCATCTTCACTAAAGATCTGTGTCATTCCAAGCTTGGTAGCTAAAATACCTTTTTTCATTTTTTACCTCCATTTGCTTCTACAGCGGGCCTCTATCGGGCCATTCTAGTTTAATGGTTATTATTTGTTTTTCATCTTAATATCAATATACACACCGGCAGGCATTTCCAGTCTCTGCAATGCATCTACTGTCTTAGGTGTAGGTGTGATGATATCGATCAGTCTCTTATGAGTTCTCTGTTCGAACTGTTCTCTGGAATCTTTGTATTTGTGAACCGCTCTTAAGATTGTAACAACTTCCTTTTTTGTAGGAAGAGGTACCGGCCCGCTTACCTGTGATCCATTCTTCTTGACTGTTTCGATGATTTTCTTGGCAGATGCATCAACCAACTGATGATCATAAGCCTTGAGTGTGATTCTCATTACTTGACTTGCCATAAAAAAAGTCGCCTCCTTTTCGCACTTTTAGAATTTAAGTACGACAAGCGGTGACTGTACACTCCCCCGTGCGTGTCCTGTATTTTTCAAGTTCCAGCGCGGAACCAAGTTGCTTCCGCATACTTTACAGTTTACTTAACGCACGTGTCTCTGCTCTTTGGCAGACTAATTTCTGTACAGTGACTTGCCGTCAGGTTCTTAGGTCTGGCTGATGCCAGCCTCTTGACATTCGCTCCACGGAAAACCTACAGCGCCTTGCGACGCAGCAGCAACCTCACGCTTCACAGCTATCATGCCACAGCACTTGATAGTATACATGATGTTTCCCAATCATGCAAGTGTTTTTTTATTTTTTTCTAGTTCTTGCGAATTGTGTATATATGAATTGTAATTATAAATTCTATCCATTACAAGCTGGCATACGGAAGTTAGTTTTACAATTCAGGCAAAACTTGTGGAAATGTCAAATTCATGATATATTATTTTTAGTTTTCAGAACATTTAATTGGAGGATTACCGGGTATGCGATTACTTGAAGAATGGTATACACAGGAAACAAAAGACAGTGAGGAAGAAATATTTCACCGCCCATTAAGCGATGAGCAGCTTTTTTTTCATGCTGTCAGTTCCGGAGATATTGATTTTGTTCGTCAAAACTGCAAACAACAGAAATTCTCCGAAACGGAAGGTGTTGGCATTCTTTCTCACCACCCGGTAACAAATTTGAAATATCATTTTGTGATTACAACTGCATTTGTAACAAGGCTCTGTATAGAATCGGGCATGGAAATGGAACAGGCATTTCGGCTGAGCGATTTTTATATTCTTAAACTGGACAATCTTCATACCCTAGAGTCAGTCATTGACCTTCACGACCGCATGGTTCTGGATTTTACCGGAAAAATGCGGCTTTTGACAAGGAATCAGGGTATGTCCAAACCGGTCACAGCCTGTATAGATTATATTTATGCCCATATCAAGGAACGGATTACCATTGAAGACCTTGCTGAATACAACGGATTATCCACCAGCTATTTGTCACGCCTTTTCAAAAAAGAAACAGGGGTTTCCATCAGCGATTATATCCGGGAAAGAAAGATTGAGAAGGCTCAGCATCTCTTAAAATTCTGTGATTACAGCCTTGTTGAGATCACAAATTATCTTTCCTTCTCTTCGCAAAGCCATTTTATACAATTATTTAAGGACTTTACAGGCATGACTCCAAAAAAGTACCGTGACATTTATTCTTCATCCACATGGAATGTGTCAGAAACCCCAAAAAAGAATACTGCCTTACCCTAATGACATATCCTGCCACATATTTTAATCTGATAATCTTTGAATCAGAGCCAGTATACGCCCTGCACAGCTTCGAATTGCTTTCTCTGAAAGCTTTCCCTGCGCATAAGCCTGCCTGATATTCTCATCATCCTTAAAATTTCCCGGCATAATGATATCATTTCCGGCATCTATGCACTGCCATGGTATACTTCCATCCTCAGGAACCGTTGTATTCCAATCGGACATGATCACCCCTTCAAATCCCCATTCCTCACGAGCGACTGTTGTACAAATATCCCGGCTGTTTGCTGCATGAATTCCATTAATACGATTATAAGAAGACATGATTGCTGCTGGTGCACTTATCTTTACTGCAATCTCAAATCCCCGGAAATAAATTTCTCTAAGAGCCCGCTCGGAAACACATACATCCACACCCATTCGGTTATCTTCCTGATTATTGCAGGCAAAATGCTTAATCGTTACACCGCATCCACCATTACGCTGCACCCCTGTTGTTACAGCCGCTGCCATAATCCCTGACAACAGCGGATCTTCAGAATAATATTCAAAATTACGTCCACACAATGGATTTCTATGAATATTCATCCCTGGCGCCAGCCACAGGTCAACATGAAATTCCTTCATTTCGACTGCTATTGCCTCTCCAAACCTTTGCATTAATTCCGTATCCCAGGTCTGTGCCAGTGCTGTGCCCACCGGAAATGCAGTACAGTATTGATAGTATACATCTGCCCCTTCATGCTGTTCCATTTCGTCTAAAAAACCATTCTCCAAGGATCCAAGGACACCTACACCATATACCGTATCCGTCTGCCGGTCTACCTCATAGCTTTGACGCAGACGCAGTCCTGCCGGTCCATCTGCCATAATCAGTGAAGGTTTTCCATACTGTTTTTCCAAAGCCTCTGTTGTTTCGCCAGCAGAGCCAGGTACACGAATCCCGGCAGAACCAAGCATACTGGTTCCATGGGTGATATTCCCGTATAAGAGCGGTATCAGCTCCTCAATCGGCTGTTCCTTGGCCAAAGGTGCTTTATATGTTCTCTTTTCCTCTTCCCGGGCCGCAAAATGAAATACTGGAATATTTTGTTCTCTGGCCATTACAAGCCATTCCCCTGCCTGATTTCCTGCTGCCTGAACCGGACAAAAATCTTCAAAGGCTTCCTTTTTAGGACATACTGCATTGGTTTGTTCCAGCACCACCTGCTCGGAAACCTCAAGTAACGCTGCCATCTGCACAGAAGCAATGCTATTCCCTACCCACACGCCATAATTTCCGTCCTCAAGCACCCATCCGTGTATTTCTTCTGAAAAACTGGCAAGCTGTTTTTGCTCTATGATAACTGTAAGTTTCTCTTTTTCCTTCGGCTGTAGGACACGAGTCTTTGCAAATCCCACCAGCCTGCGATATTCCTTTAAAAGCCCACTCTGAGGTGGTGTCACATATACCTGCACAACCTCTCTGCCACAATAGCGCTCTCCTGTATTTTCTACTGCAACAACTACCTCAATACCCGCTTTTGTTATTTGAAGCCCTTCAAACTTCATTGAAAAATCAGTGTAAGAAAGTCCGTATCCAAAGGGAAACAGCGGCTGTATACCGAAACTGTCAAAATAACGGTAGCCTACATAAATGCCTTCTCTATATTCCTCCCTTTCCAAATTTCCATTCAGGCAGCCAAAGCTTTCGGCAGAAGGATAATCCTTATACCGCTTTGCCCAGGTAGCAGTCAGTCTTCCCCCCGGCACTGCCTTGCCAAACAACACATCAGCAACTGCATGACCACCCTCCTGACCAGGCAGGGAAATATTTAAAACTGCCTTTATATTTTCTGCTTTTTCAAGTAGATCAGTCAGTTCTACCGGAGCGCCCACATTCAAAATAAGCACAATCGGAATATTTTTCCGATTCAGATATGAAATATCTTCCTGCTCCCTTCTGCTTAAGTAATAATCTCCTTCCACCCTGCGGCGGTCCTTACCCTCTCCGGCAATCCGGCTGATTACATACACTACAGCCGAAGCTCCTTCCATATCTTCTTCTGCAATCCTGCGCCCTTCCGGTAAGGAAAATGGATTGGCTGCATACGCATCAAATACGTTTTCTATCTGTTTTGCATCCTCCAGCACTTTCTGCTTCCACTCAATTCTAGCCTCCCCATAACGTTTTTGATAATCTAACAGCCAGTCCTTACTTGTAACAAATACCCCAGCATCTTTGAAACCTTTATAAATAGAAATGCTCTCCCGATTGTTCACATCTCCTGAACCAGTTCCTCCTTTGACAGTTTTTTCCGCGCCACCGCCAAACAGCGCAATTGACACAGACTCATCAAGGGGAAGCAGCCCTTCATTTTTCAGCAAAACAATTCCCTCCACAGCGGCATTTCTAGCCAGTCTGCCATGTGCAGCTTCCCTTTCCGATGGCTGCTGTACCAGCGTTCCGCTGTGAAGCCATTTCTTTTTTGTCATATGTTCTCCTTTCTTCCGGCCCTGATAAAGATAAAAAGGACTCCCATAGCCGCCATATATAACTTATAAGGGCTTGCGCTATGGCAGTCTTTTCTAATCTATGACCACTATCCCTTAACACCACCTAAGGTTACACCTGCAATAATATATTTGGATAGAAGCAAATATACAAGAATAATCGGGACAATTGCCACCAGAATCATGGTATATATCTTACCCATATCAAAGCTCATGTAATCTGCTCCTCGAAGTGTTGCTATCAGGATTGGAACAGTCATTTTATTCTTTGACTGGATGACCAGTGCCGGAACAAAATAGTTATTCCATGAACCAACGAATGTAAATATTGCCTGCACTGCAATTGCCGGCTTCATAATCGGAAGCACAATCCGGTTAAATGTCTTAAACTCACCGGAGCCATCAATTCTTGCTGCTTCCACCAGTGACAGGGGAAGCGATGACTGCATATAGCTGTACATAAAATAGAATACAGCCGGTGAAGCAATCGACGGAATAATCAGCGGAAGCAGAGAGTCATACATTCCCATCTTCGTAATCAGACGAAGGAACCCCATTGCAGTAACCTGTGTAGGCATTACAAGAATAGCCATTATGAAAGTAAATGCAACCTTCCTTATTTTAAAATCATATGCATACAGGCCATATGCTGTCAATGCGGAAAAATAGGTGCAGATTGCCGCACAGGAACCGGAAACAATCAAACTGTTTATGATTCCCTGAAACATTGGGAAGGTTCCGTCATTTGCAACACCGCTTAAGTTTTTCAATAAATCCTTTCCCGGCAGCGCCCAGAAACCTTTTTGCAAATCTGCATGTGAATGCGTGGCATTGACAAACAGGATGTAAAAGAAGAACAGACACATAAATGACAGCAAAATAAGTACTAAGTGTGCAAGAATGCTCCGTACATGATTTGATCCTTTTGAATTCATAACCTTATCTCCTTCCTTTCTTCCTGTTTTTCTTTTCAGCAGCCTTTGAACCATCAGGATCATTGTCATTTGTCATCCGGTATACAAAGAAACACAAAATACCACTGACAATAAACAAATAAACAGACAAGGAACCTGCCATACCGTAATTTCTGCTCTTTAAATGGCTGTTCAGGAACATAATTAAAGTCATTGATGTACGATCCGGAGTTCCCTGGCCATTTGTTAAAATCTGTGGAACATCAAACATCTGAAGCCCGCCGATTATGGAAGTTATCAATGTATAGGCAAGAATCGGACGTATCAACGGAAGCGTAACATAAAAGAATCTCTGTATGCTGCTGCAGCCATCCAGCTCAGATGCCTCAAATATATCAGGACTGATACCCATAATTGCCGCCATCAGCATAATCGTTGTATTTCCAAACCACATCAGGAAGTTCATCAAACCAACCAGCGACCTTGTTCCAAATACAGTACCCATAAAATCAATCGGCGCTTTGATCCACCCCAAAGATAACAAAATTGAGTTAATTGGTCCGCCGGTAGAAAACATAGTGAAAAACAGCATTGCAAACGCTGATGCCATAATCAGGTTTGGCAGATATATGACTACCTTAAAAAACTGCAGTCCATGAATTTTAAGGCGGGCATCTACAAACCAGGAGGCAAGCAGCAATGCTATCACAATCTGCGGAATAAATCCGATAATCCACAAAATCAGGGTATTTCCTGCATATCTAATCATATCCGATTTCAACAGACTGATATAATTTTCCATTCCGATAAATTTGGGTCCGATTTCCTTAATTCCTGAACGATAATATTCATAAAAGCTGTACCGGATTGTATCTGCCAAAGGAATTAAAGAAAAAACGAAAAAGCTTAAAAAAAACGGAAGAATAAATACGTATCCCCACTTTGCATAGCTGATACTTTTACGTTTTTGTTTCATATACTACCATTCCTTTCTTAATCTGTATACTGCGGAGCATCCATATGCCCCGCAGTTTCTAATTTTTATTCCGGCCACTGAATTTCAGTAATCTCCGGGTAACGTTCCTTGATTGCTGTTTCAAAATTTGCCTTTGCCTTGTCAAAATCAATCTGATTCTGTAAATAATCACCAAAGGTATTTTGAATTAACTCAACACATCCCTGGTCATAAGAAGAAAGAGGTGCAATTACGATATTTTCTGCAACAGGCGCAAAGTATTTGAATGCATTCTGTCCGCCAAGGAATTCTGAAGAGAAGTTTTTATCGTCCGCCGCTGCTTCCTGCATACCGCTCTGGGTATTTGTAAAGTCAGTATAGTCTCTGGAAATTTTTAACAGGTTATCTTTGTCAGCAGTTACTGCAAGAATAATTTCTTTTACGTGCTGTGGATTATCTGTACCTGTACATGCATGAACATAGGAACCCCCCCAGTTATATTCCTGTGGAGGATTTGTAACAGCCCATGCGCCATCTCCACCATCCCAGTTGGGACTTAAAGTAAAGTCAATTCCCCATGCCGGGAAAAGAAATGCAAATACTTTAGATGCTGATCCCATTGCCTGATTCCAGTCAGCATTCCACTGTCCTTTTACGTTCTTGTCAAAATAACCTGCATCCAGCCATTCTTTGGAATCATTGATCCAATTCATAATCTTCTGGTCAACCTTGATAACAGTTTCACCCGATGACACCCATGGCTTTTCAATGCTGTTACCATACAGACGGAAAGTATCTGCATAAGAGGCAAATGTATAATATCCCTTTGCTTTAAGCTCGGCTGCCGTTGCTTTTAAGGTATCCCAGTCTTTTACTTTTTCTCCAACTGCTTCGGGATCATCTGTACCAAATACATCCATGGCAATATCACGACGGTATACCAATAACCCCGGACAACACTGCCATGTAGAGCCTCTTTGAACACCGTTTACATCAGAAGCTGTTACCTTTGTAAAACTGTACTGATCTGCAAGATCGGTATCCGGGTCAATTCCAAGATCGGCAAGAGGCATAGCCACATCTGCATCTGCATCTGTGTATTTATTTACATAATCTGTTTCTGATAAGAAAATATCAATTTTATCATCTGCTGCTGCATCTGCCTGATTTAACAATGCTTCGTCAAGCTTCTGCTGATAAACGCCATCCTGATTCGGATTCACAATCCAGTGAATTTCCGTACCATCATTTAAAGTGGTCACTGTTCCATCCGCAGAAGTCTCCTTGACCTCAGGATAAACCGCCTCAACACGCTCACGGAACTCATTATTCCAGCAATAAATGTTAATAACCTTTCCCTCTTCCTCATTAACAGCTTCTGTTGTTTTGCCGCCGCAGCCAGCTAATGTACCTGCAATTATGGCCGCTGTCAACAAAATACTAACCATTTTCTTTTTCATTGAAAGTTCCTCCTTAAAAATCATTTTATTTATGGTTTTGTATTCTCTGTGATACATATTGTATCCTGTTTCCTATCCTGTGATATACCAGATAAATATGAAAAATGTCAAAATCATGTCATTGTTCTTATGAAAGTTCCAATATAATTTCCGTGTGCTCTTTAAGCAGTTTCACAGGCACATAATTTCCTTCCACTTCCTCTCCGTTAACAATCAGCTTTTTGCAGCCTGATTCTGCATGTCCGGGATTATAAATCGAAATATGCAGACGGCTTCCTCTGAAGTCTTTGTCAATCTCAAGGAATTCCCACTCTCTTGGAATAGAAGGCGATATTTTAAGTCCATATAAATCCGGACGCATACCCAGTATTCCTTCCACACAACCTACCATGACAGTAGATGCTGTTCCTGTAAGCCAATGTACATGGGAACGTCCGAAATGGGGACTGTCTTTTCCTTCTGTAAACTGACCATAGCAATAAGGCTCCAGCCTGCGGATTTCTGCCCGGTCATTTTGTGCAGAGGGTGCATTTTCCATAAAATATGTAAAGGCGCGCTGCCCATGTCCACATAATGCCTCTGCAAGAATAATCCACCCCTGTGACTGTGAAAAAACACCTGCGTTTTCCTTAGTTCCCGCATTGTAAATTACGGCAAGCGCTCCTTCAAATGCATGTTTATGATAAGGGGGATCCATTAAAATAGCTCCGTATTCCGTATTCAACCGCTTGTATACGGTATCTAAAGCTATATCAGCCTGTTCTTTTGTAGCAAACCCGCTAATTACTGCCCAACTCTGTGGATTCAGCCACATATTTGCCTCCGGGTCAGTACGTTTTCCAATTACTTCACCCTTATCCGTAAAACCGCGGATAAATCTGTCTTCATTCCAGCAAAGCCCCTGAATAATGGTACCCAGCTTTTTCTGACTTTCATCCAGATATCTGATATAAGTTTGTTCCTTCTTATATTCCGCAAACTTCTTCAAAATAGACATGGCAAGATAAAACTGGAATGCCACAAATGTTGATTCTCCATCTTTGCCAAGCCTTAAACAATCATTCCAGTCCGCATACAAACCAGCCGGCATACCATGAATTCCCAAATGATTCATAGAAAAATCAATGGCCCGCTTTAAATGCTCATATACCGTACCTTCACCCTTATTAGCAAAGGGAATCACTTCATCAATAAATGAAAGATTGCCTGATTCAGAAACATATTTATAGATTGTCGGGAACAGCCATAAAGCATCATCTGCCCGATAGGCGGGATGTCCTGTTTCCTTTACATAGGATGCATCATCCGGTGTGTCCTCATGCCCTGCATTATGATGAAACTTCACAAGAGGCAGGCCTGCGCCATTATCCACCTGCGCAGACAGCATAAAACGAAGCTTATCCCCTGCCATTTCCGGTGCCAGATGTATCACTCCCTGTATATCCTGAACCGTATCACGATATCCGTATCCGTTGCGCAGACCACAGTATGTAAATGATGCTGCCCGCGACCAGATAAAGGTCATAAAGCAATTATAGGCATTCCATGTATTGATCATGGTATTAAATTCCGGACTTGGCGTTTTTACTTGAAAATGAGAAAGCTTCCCGTGCCAGTAGGAAATCAGTCTTTCTAATTCCTTCTCACATATTTCTTCCACATTTTGATACTGCTTCATGATATTTCCTGCCTCAGCATCACCTTTCATCCCCATAATAAATGCCAGTTTTTTTGTTTCCCCCGGTGCCAGTAAAATCCGGGCAGTAAGGGCTCCGCATCCATTTTCGTTATACCCAAGCTCTCCTCCCAAATCTCCCAAAAGCACGCCTTCGGGATTTCCATACCCGTGATACCGTCCAAGAAACTTTTCCTTATCTCCACAGTAAGAGGATACCTCTGTCCCTGCAAGTCCAAAGAAACGTTCTATTACTATCTTGTTATCTACATCCTCACCATCCTCCAGTCCATCCAGATTGCCATGAATTAACTGATTGATCCGATTGCCCCGGAAAATTGTTCTGGTAATAAACTGCGAATACTGCAGGTTTATCTGATCCTGTTCATAATTATTGTCATTGGTAAATTCTGCATATCCCGTAATACTCAGACTCCTTGCAACGCCGGAATCATTTTTAAGGCTTAAATTCCAGACCTCATAATCTTCATCCAGCGGAACATAATATAAAGCCTCTGAATGAATCCCATTGTAATCTGTAAGCATTTTGGTATATGCAGTTCCATGACGGCACTCGCATTTATAAATACTGGTATCCTTGCCCACCGGCTGCCACGAAGCGGACCAATAATCTTTACTTTCATTATCGCGAATATAAATATAGCGGCCGGGCTGGTCAAAATTATTAAAAATATAGCGGAGAATTCTGCCCTTTGCACCGGACTTTGCAAAACTGTATCCTCCTGCATTATTGGAGATAATTGCACCATATTTAGGCGACCCCAGATAATTTACCCAGGGCGCAGGCGTATCCGGTCTGTCAATTACATACTCTCTTTTTTCATCATCAAAATAACCATATCTCATATACATCCTCCTAAAACTTTTACAAATTGATTACAGCAGCTTTCCGCGCATTATCTGCCTTCCAGCTCTACCTCAATTTTATGTACCGTATCCGGCAGGGACATTATAATTTCTCTGCTTAAGAGGGCAAAGTTATCCTGGTGTCCCAATTCTGTTTCTCCATCACAAACCGCCCTTTTTATTGCATATTCTCCATAAGTCAGGTTCCAGGGATTTTTAAACCGTACACAAAACTTCCTGCCTGCAAACCAAAGCTGAATTTCAGCATTTCCTTCCGCATCAAACTGCTCTTTCACCAGCTTGGGTCTGATGACCATATCACCGATTTCTCCATGTACTCCAAACACTTCTGTAACAGCAGTCAGCATATACCAGCTTGCTGCTCCCGTCAGGTAGTGGTATAAGCCTCTTCCTGAACCATTAAAGTATTCAGGGATTCCCGGATAAATTTTACTCACTTCAAACTTAAGTGCCGCATCTGCAAGTGTCTGAAGCGCCTTATAACCTTCCTTCACAAATCCCCGCTGATACAATGCATTTGCATACATAACCGTCATATGTGAAAAAACAGCTCCGTTTTCCTTTTCTCCATATGCAAATCCAAACATTCTTCCCAGATTAAATTTTAACTCATGAAAATCTGTATTCAAACGATAACCGCCAATCTCCTTCTTATACAGATACCTGTCTGCACTTTTACAGATTGCTGCCACCTGCTCATTTTCAGCAGTTCTGCTCATAATTGCAAATACCTGGCCGGTAAGCATCATTCTGACTCCACCCGCAAAGTATCCCTCTACAGGCTTCCCATCATTATCATAGTAGCTGTTAAACCATCCTTCTTTTCCCTTTTCCCCAATCCATTCTGTCTTGCGGATATGACTCATTATCCAGTCTGCCTTATGTTTCAAATTATCCGCCAGCTTTCTCACATCCACCTTTATTCTTGCTCCGCTGATATTGTGCCTGCAAAGCTGCAAATATCGCTGCAGAATCTCCTGCTTTGCTGCAATATCCTCATAAATCCTGCTATCCTCCTGCAAAAGAACCTGTATTTCCTCAAGCAGCTCCACATACTTCCAGCCAAACTTCTCTTCCAGCAGCACAAGCAGTTCTGAAAGCTGCATAAAATTTCCTGCATAAGCACAGGTAAATGCCACACTCTCTCCATTTTCACCTGCCATATCCAATGCATCATTCCAGTCTGCTCCCCGAAGTCTGATATGATTATGCGCGCCCACTTCGTAAAATGCACACAAATGCTGTAACAGCAGATGTTCCAAAATACTTCCCTCATACACCTGACCATCCGCGCATTTTTGGCGTAATCCATAGCCCACATCCCACAGGGCATCCAGACCTCTTCCACGCTCCATTTGTTCATCCTTAAAGTAAGAAATCTTCTCTTTTAATATTTCAATGTCCCCTGTCTGGTCAATATAAAGCTTTGTTGTCATAAAAGGCCAGATGCCATGGTCCATCCAGACACGTGCAATACCATTTCTATCTGCAACAAACTCTCCCTGCCCTTCTCCTATAATTGTAGCATTGGTACCATCTATCCGCACTCCGCCATAATTATCAAGAATCATCTGACGCACTCCGCAGGGATCCATGATTAGCAGGGAAAGACAATCCTGCCACAAATCACGCCATCCTCTGCCGCCTCTGCCATAATCATGATGCGGCAGGAAGGAGCAGCCATAGATTCGCCTTAGAATGGGCTGAAAGCTTACCCAGCGCATTAGATTATCGAATCTGCTATTTCCGGTATAATACCTGACATTTACCCTGTTCTGCCAGTAATCTTTCATCTGCATCTGCGCTTCTTTTACTTTTGAGGCTGTTCCATAGGCAGAAAGAATATCTTCAATCTCATCCTCATTCTCTATTACTCCCATAACAATGGTATATGACACACTTTCTTCAGGATTAAGAGCTACCTCTGAAAAGCGAATGCCTCCAAGCGCTTCTTTTCCCTCAAAACAGCTTCCGGCAGCCGCCCCCGCTGAAGCTTCCATAATTTTCCGAGGCTGCACATAGCTTCCGCCTTCACCGATATATTCCTCTGTCACAGGATAAAAATCCTTGGGCTTTTCCCCCTTTCCAGTAATCCCGCATACAAAATATGTAAGATTATTCTCCCTGTGTCCCCGCTCATCAAAGGACAAGGTCGGCTTTACATATACCCCGTAATCTGTAGTCTTTATTCGGTGCAGCAGGGAAGTAACGTGCCGATGATCCCTGATATTGTCTGCACTTCTTCCAAAAATAGGGATTGCAGCAATAGACGTAATGGTCTGTGTTTTTTTACTCAGATTACAAAGCTCCACATGCATAATCTCCACATTATGTTCAAGAGGCACAAAGCTTGTTATCCTCGACTCCATTTGATATTTTTCTGACTTTCTTGTAACAGTCTGATACATAAAACCTGCTGTCAGCTCACTTTTGTCCTGATATTCTGTAAATTTCCTGCTTTCCTCCTCCGCAGAAGCCCCCACGGCGGACCATGCGCCCAAGCCTTCCACATAACACCAAAAATTTCTTCCTGACCGGTTATTATGCAGATTCTCCGCACTGACAGGCTCCATGAGAAATGCATTCTGATTTATCTTCACATCTCCCCCCAGATTCGGTGACAGTGCACTCTTAATCCCGCTTTCCCCTGCAATCGGAAAATAAAGATAACTATAATTTTCCGGCTGTTCTATGGAAAACGTCCCATCATTATCCAAAAATTGTATTGTTTCCATCTGACAAAACCTCCTGTACATCCTATTTATAAAAACTTTTTGGGGAAACTTTTAATGATTAAAATTCTACTTAGTTCTTTCGGAAACATATATCAGATTAATTTAAAAAATATCAAATGCATGATGTAATGTCAGAACTTTTCCTAATACAAAAAAATACTATACTCCCGTCTTTGAAAACTAAATATATAAAAAATCGCGGCATCCCTTGTACTTACTGGGATGCCGCAATTTTTGCATTTGTCACAAAGCAGGGGCTTACGAAGCTGCTGCCTTTTATCATCTGCATCATCTTCGCGTTCCCCTCATCATATGATTTCATTTTTATGTCCACCTGCGCGTTACTACGCGCGTACGAATCAATAGGTTGAATATGCTTTTTTATTCAACTTTTATTCATCAAAATTAATTTCCTTCTGGCTGACATCCTCAAATTCCCGTATCATTTCATCACTGGGTGCCTTCGTTAATAAGCTAACCACCACAATCGCCGCTATACTGACTGCAAAACCTACTGCCAGGGAATACAGGCTTGTAGCTGTGCCAAGTGTCTGCCCGCCAATAAGCGGAATATAATCCCAAACTAAAACCGTAACAGCACCTGAAGCAATTCCTGCTGCCGCTCCGGCAAAGTTTGTCCGTTTCCAGTAAAGAGAAAGTAATACTGTCGGCCCAAACGCTGCCCCAAGCCCTGCCCATGCATTGGAAACCAGTCCCATAATAGAGCTGTTAGGATCAAGGGCAATCAGGTATGCCAAAACTGCAATCACAAGAACCGTTATACGGCTGATCAGGAATACTGTTTTTTCGGAGGCATCCTTTTTTATAATCCCCTTTACCAGGTCTTCTGCTACACTGGATGCACTTACCAGAAGCTGTGAATCTGCTGTTGACATAATTGCCGCTAAAATGCCGCACAGAAAAATACCTGCAATAATAGGAATTTTCACATCCTCTGTAAACAGCTTAATAATCATATTGATAAATACTTTTTCTTCCTCTCCGCCAGTAAGTACCTCAGGATACAAATAGGCACGTCCCACAATCCCGATCACCCATGCCAGTGCAAGAGAAAGAAATACCCATACAATTGCAATTCCTTTTGACTTATTTAACTCTTTTTCATTCTTAACTGCCATAAAACGAACTAAAATATGAGGCATACCACAGTATCCTAGCCCCCATGCCAGCCCTGATATAATGTCCACCGCCCGGTAAGGCTCGCCTCCATTGTTAAAAAGGCTTAAAAAAGCGTCTGCTCCGCCAGCGACACCGCTCATTTCAATATTAGAAAGAACACTGTCAGGACCAATCACACCCAAAGCAACAACAGGAACCACTAAAAGAGCTATCAGCATAAGTGTTCCCTGGATAAAGTCCGTGGTACACACAGCCATAAAACCGCCCAAAAAAGTATAGACCAAAATAACAATCGCCCCAATGGTCAAGGCAATCTTATAATCCACATGAAATACCGAATTAAACAGCTTGCCTCCTGCTGCCAATGCCGAAGCCGTATATACCAGGAAAAAGACTACAATTGTCACCGATGAAATAAAAAGCAAAATTCTCTTTTTATCATGAAACCTGTTTTCAAAATAGGTCGGCAGTGTCAATGCATTATTGGCACGAATCGTATACCTGCGAAGCCTTCCTGAAATGAAAAGCCAGTTAAGCACCGTTCCGATAAACAATCCAATGGCAATCCATGCCTGGCCTGTCCCTAACGCGTAAATAGATCCAGGAAGCCCCATAAGAAGCCATCCGCTCATGTCTGATGCCTGTGCTGACAAAGCTGCCACCCATCCGCCAAGCTTCCTTCCCCCCAGAAAATAATCCTCTGTGCTATTATTCTTTTTTGCATACATTGCCCCCACTCCCACCATAAGCAGAAGATAAAGCGCAAAAGCAACAATAATCCATCCTAATGAATCGCTCATAATCAACCTCCCTTTCATCACAGATAGCAAGCCTGCCTTCATACAAGCCTGCTGGTAAAAGTATATCCGCGCCAATGTTTTTCTGCGCATTCCTATATACTATATATGAGCAAGCTCTATCCGTCAACTAAAAATTTTATCGTAGCACTGTGATAAAGTATGCCAGCACACATACTATACATTTTTTTATACAAAAATAATTCCGGCGGCCTTCTGGCATCACCGGAATTAATCATTTATTTTTTATGCTTTTTAAATACGTTTAACAGGCTCTCTTCAAAATTACATACCGCCAAATAACCTTAATACACCTGAACCATCCTGCATCTTCCGCCGGATCATATCCATACGGTAATCCTGAAGAAGCTTATTTTTCTTCTGTTCCGAAACTGCCTTTGGAACATCCAAATCTTCTATGCGGCTTCTGGATGCCACAAGATCAAGGGAAGTTCCCTTATTGTAATTATAGGCATGTTCCAGAGCATTCGTACTTGCTCCTGTACGGCTTCTTGCAGCACTGATCTTTTCCATAGCAGCATCAATGACTCCAATGTCAAATTTGCCGGTGACATTATATCCCTCAAGACCAAGAGACTTAAGGGTTGCATTCTCCATGTTGATCTTTAAACCTTTTCCATCTGCACTGGCAGCGATGTCCATATCTGCCATACTTCCTTCCAGCAGTTTCATCTCATTATATTGTGTGCCCACTGCTGTATCCTGAATATCTGCTAAAAGCTGATCAACCTCGGCCTGAATCATCTGCTTTTCAGAATCGCCGTACATTCCGTTAGATGCCTTAACACTAAGTTCGCGTATTCGCTGCAGGGAATCCTGCATTGTTCCAAGCGCCCCGTCCTGAATATTGGCAACGCCAATTCCATCCCGGATATTTGAAGCGCCTACCTCCAGCCCATTGCTGTTTCTCTTCAGCAAATTAGCAATGGCAAGCCCTGCCGCGTCATCTGATGCTTTCTGAATTCTTTTGCCGCTGGCTATCTTTCCATATATGGAATTTACCCTTTGCGCATATGGTACATTTTGTACACTTGAAATTCTCACGAATACTCCTTTCCTGTGCCCTGCTGCCTGCACATTTATTTAATCCTACTTTTATATATATAGTATAGTACATTTATTTTTCCAGTTCAAGATGCTACTTGGAAATTTTTTGGTATCCGTTCAGCCTTCCGCCTAAACCAACAGGTATAGCACCGGCTAAAATATAGCCGGTGTGCCCATAAATATCTTTTTTATATTCTCAATGATTCCCATTTCCCTTTTCTTAAGGGTTTCGATTATGGTCATGATGGAGCAGTACATCTTCTGACCACTTTCCTTACGGAATCCCCCTGCCATTTTCTGCCTGTTTTTGGCTTTCCTTAAATCCCTTTCTGAAATGTTGTCATCAAATGGTACGGAAAAATTGTGCAGGAACAGCAGATGGTTATGGCTGTACTTCTCCATTCGGTTTAGCAGTGTCCTTTCGTCCTGCCTCGCATACTTATGGGCAGTTTTCTTGTTTTCTTCCTTCCCCTTCTTCAACAGTGAAAAATACTCCGCCTCATATTCCCTTATCATCCCTTCCGGCAGCATGGATATCCCCTGCCCCATGAATTCCTTACGTTTCCTGTTCATTTCTCCCAAAAGAGTAATCATGCCGCCTGACCACTGGTTCCCGGTTTCCTCTGTATTCTTGCGCAGGTAACGGATGATGTGTACATTGCATTCTGCATGGTCTGTCCCGAAGTGGTACAATGCACTTTCATGGTCATGGACAAGGATCCCTGCATAGCGGCCCAGGAAATCCACTTTCCTTAAGGCTTCCATGGACTTGCTGTCCATTGCATGGTATATGACAGTAT
>DKUR01000084.1 GCA_002490775.1 Lachnospiraceae bacterium UBA7199
TTACACAAACTTTAGGATACTCCCATTTTTTACGCTGTAGCTTCATATTTATCTGATAAGTATTGTTGTAATGCCTTTGTGGCTTCGTTTAAGCCTAAATGAGACGTTTTAATAATATTATATAGTATATTTTATATCCTTTTGCTTTTATTGGCTTAATAAGGCTTCTAGTTCGTCATTCAACCTTTATGTTTACTTTATGTTTAAAGGATCACTCAATTCCAGTGCCATTGACCAGTAATGTTTATTATTCCATTTTAAAGTTGGCAATTTACTATTCTGTTTTTTGATACATAGAATGTGAATTTCATAATACATATCCATAAATCTGATAATGAGAATCGAACTCATCATAACACCGTCTGTTTATCAGCATAATATCATAAAAAAACATCATACGTGCAAGATACTCTCCTTTCTTACTAAATTATTAAAAGGTAATCAAGGTAATCAAAATAATTAAAATACAAAAATCGCTAAAACTATAGTATTTACTAGTGTTTTAGCGATTTCTAATACTGCCGGCGGTGGGACTTGAACCCACACGTGGTTGCCCACAACAGATTTTGAGTCTGCCTCGTCTGCCATTCCGACACGCCGGCTTACGCTTTTACTTTAATTAACAGCCGAATATTATAATAACATATCCGGCTGTCATTGACAAGCTAAAATTTTATTTTGCTGTAAACAGGCAGACAATCCAGGGTTGCAAAATAATCCTTTGGTGTCTCTGCCCTTCTGATCAGCTCTATACTTCCATTTTCTTTTAAAAGCAGCTCCGCTGATTTTAGTTTTCCATTATAATTGTATCCCATTGCATATCCATGCGCTCCCGTATCATGTATTACAAGGTAATCTCCCTTTTCAATTTCCGGAAGCATTCTGTCTATTGCAAATTTATCATTATTTTCACACAAAGATCCTACCACATCATATTTATGATCACAGGCAGCCTCTTCCTTTCCAAGCACCGTAATATGGTGATATGCACCATACATAGCTGGGCGCATCAGGTTAACTGCACAGGCATCCACTCCAATGTATTCCTTATGGGTGTGCTTCTCATGAATCGCCTTAGTCACAAGCTGCCCGTAAGGTCCCATCATAAACCGCCCCATTTCTGTATAAATTGCCACATCTCCCATGCCTGCTGGAAGCAGAACCTCTTCATATACTTTACGAACCCCTTCCCCGATTACTTTGATATCATTGGGTTCCTGGTCTGGTGTATAAGGAATGCCAACTCCGCCGGAAAGGTTGATAAATTTAATATCCGCACCTGTTTCTTTCTCTAATTTAACTGCCAGTTCAAACAATTCCTTTGCCAATACCGGATAATATTCATTGGAAACCGTATTACTCGCAAGGAAAGCATGGATGCCAAAATTTTTAACCCCTTTTTCCTTCAAAATACGATACCCTTCAAACATCTGTCCGGTAGTAAATCCGTACTTGGAATCTCCCGGATTATCCATGATGCCATTGCTCATCTGAAATACCCCGCCAGGATTATATCTACAGCTCATGGTTTCAGGAAGTTTCCCTAAAATTTTTTCCACAAACTCAATGTGAGTTATATCATCTAAATTGATAATTGCTCCCAGCTTTGCTGCATATTCATATTCTTCAGCAGGTGTGTCATTGGAAGAAAACATAATCTCATTTCCTGTTATCCCTGCCGCCTCGCTGAGCATCAGTTCTGTCAGGGATGAACAGTCGCAGCCGCAGCCATATTCATGTAAAATCTGCATCAAATAAGGGTTCGGCGTTGCCTTCACTGCAAAGTATTCCTTAAAACCCGGATTCCATGCAAAAGCTTCTTTCACTGCCTTTGCATTTTCCCTGATTTTCTTCTCATCATACAAATGAAAAGGCGTAGGGTATGTTTTTACGATCTCTTGTACCTTTTCTTTAGTCACAAACGGTATTTTTTTCATTTTCTCCTCCTTGTAGCTCTATCAGCTTCATTTCATTTCTCAATGCATCCTTAAACACTCTAATAAAATTTTCCTGACCTGTATAAAGGCAGGTATCATCTCTTTTTCCTGTAAGTTCGCCAGTCAATGCATATGCAGAATCAACAATCATCCTGATGCTGTTTCCTCTTGCATTTGTTAAATAACAGATGCTTTTTTTCCTCAGCGCGAAATTTTCAGGCATTGCATCAGTAATCAATACTAATTTAATCTTTCTGTTGAGAGCTGTTAAAAGTTCTTGTTCCATCTTGGTAATCACAGAGTTTGATGCAGAAAGATAAATTCTTTTTTCAGCCTCCAAAATCATCTCAACAATTTTGTCTTGAATATTTGCGCTTCCTGTAATGGTGAGATAACCAATCTCCTGTTCTTTCATAGCAGGAATATTTTCTATCAAATATATTTTATCCCGCTGTAAACCTCTTATTTTATTCTCGCAGAACTTTTCAACTGATACTGCAACATACCTGCTTGCATTTCCCTGCTCTAAATAAGCTGCCCCCTTATCCACCAAACCAGAAAGCCCATTGTAAACATTGGATCTGGATATTCCGGTATATTTAGCGGCTTCATATCCGGTAAGCCCTCCATAACGATATATACACAAGTAAAGAGCAGCCTCCTGTCTGGTCAGCCCAAACAAACCTAATTTATTCAATATTTCTGATTCTTCCATATTTTTCTCCAATAGTATTTCTCTACAGGAATACTATAATAAAACTTTGCTGTTTTGTCAACCTTATTTTTAACATAAGGATGCCAGACTTTGCCAGCCATCCTTATATTAAAAACAGCAGCCACAGAAAAAATATTTCTGTAGCTGCCAAAATCCGCATCATCATAGTCTGTTTTCTTCTTATATATTTTCAATCTGCCAGTCAATAGGCGCTATACCATTGTTCTTTAAAAATTCATTTGTCTGACTGAAATGTCTACATCCAAAAAAACCTCTATATGCTGACAACGGACTGGGATGAGGTGCTTTTAAGATCAGGTGCTTTGGATTTGTCAGCATGGGAACCTTGCTTTGCGCCGGCTTGCCCCAAAGCAGATAAACAATTGGCCGCTCCTGTGCATTGACTGCCTCAATAATGGCATCAGTAAACTGCTCCCACCCTTTTCCCTGATGAGAACCTGCCTGATGTGCACGTACAGTAAGTACCGTATTCAGCATCAGTACACCTTGTTCCGCCCATTTTTTTAAATATCCATTATTGGGTATGTAGCAGTCAAGATCATCTTGTAGTTCTTTGTAGATATTCTGCAATGACGGAGGCAGCTCCGGCTGGTCAGGCAAAACCGAAAAACACAATCCATGTGCCTGATGCTCTCCATGATAGGGATCCTGTCCTAAAATCAAAACCTTAACTTTACTAAGGGGCGTAAAGTGAAAGGCATTAAATATATCATCTGCAGGCGGATATATCACATGTGTACTATACTCATTTTTAACAAATTGATAAAGCTCTTTATAATATGGTTTTCTAAATTCACCCTGAATGTAATCCAGCCAGTCATTATTTATCATTGCCATAATCTTTCCCGCCTTCCTTCTTTTGCTATATCCCTGCCATAATTTTTCTGTTTAAATCCTTACAGATATTCCTTTCTCCCTAAGAAATTCTTTCAAACTGTGTATTTCCAATTCTTTATAATGAAACAGAGAAGCAGCAAGCACAGCCTCCGCACCTCCTTCTGTCAATGCCTCATAAAAATGCTCTTTGGTCCCCGCACCTCCAGAAGCAATCACAGGAATAGACACATTTTCTGCCACTGCTTTCGTTAATTCCACATCAAACCCTGCTTTCGTTCCATCCCGATCCATGCTGGTAAGAAGAATTTCTCCTGCCCCTAGTTCACTGGCCTTCATTGCCCACTCAACAGCATCAATTCCCATATCAATCCTGCCACCGTTTTTATAAATATTCCAGCCTGTTCCACCAGTTCTTCTTTTAGCATCAATTGCAACTACAACACACTGGCTTCCAAATTTATCTGCGGCTTCACTGATCAAATCAGGATTCATAATGGCTGCTGAATTTACAGCTACCTTATCTGCCCCTTCCCTTAAGATCATCTTAAAGTCATCCACTGTCCTGATTCCACCACCTACAGTAAAGGGAATAAACACAGTTTCTGCCACTCTTCTAACCATATCTGCTTTAATATTTCTGGCATCAGATGAAGCTGTAATATCTAAAAAAACCAGCTCATCTGCTCCTGCCATATCATATTCCCTTCCAACTTCCACAGGATCACCAGCATCCCTCAAATTAACAAAATTTGTTCCCTTAACTACTCTCCCATTGTTTACATCAAGACAGGGAATAATTCTCTTGGTATGCATTACTACTCCTCCATCAAAAAGCATATCCGTCCATATGAATATTTATTTTATACTAATAAAATTTTTAAGTATGGTAAGCCCCGTCCTTGAACTTTTTTCAGGATGAAATTGGCATGCAAAAACATTATTCCATTCTACCGATGCATGAATCAGTGTTCCATACTTTGTCGCTGCAGTTACTATTTTTTCATCTGCTGCTTTCAAATAATAAGAGTGGACAAAATAAACATATGAATCTTCCTCAATTCCGCGAAACAATCTGCCCTGGTTCGGAAACTTTAATGAATTCCATCCAATATGCGGAATCTTCAGCCCCTGTGCTTCTGGTATCCTTAAAATTTCTCCTGAAAGCACTCCTAACCCTTTCACTCCATCGCTTTCATCGCTTCTTTCAAATAAAAGCTGTAGTCCAAGGCAGATTCCCAAAAAAGGAATCTGTCTGCGGACCACCTCATGAATCACTTCCTCAAGGCCATATAAACGAAGTTTATTCATTGCATCGCCAAACGCTCCCACCCCTGGCAATATCACATGATCCGCATTTAATATCTTTTCCTTTTCTCTTGTAATAACAACCTCTTCACCTAATGCCTGTAAGGCTTTTTCCACACTTTTTATATTGCCTGCATCATAGTCAATAATTACCGTCACATTTCCCTCCATACTAGAAATTAATAATTTCTTCTTCCTCTGGCAATATATCCTGCGGTGGAAGCTCTTCTTCAACCTCTTCAGCTTCCTTTCCCGGCATTACAAATTCAGTTCCGTTCACTAAAGAATCCAACCTTCTGGTATAAGTATCATTATCATATGTATTAATCTCCAGCGCCTCTTCATAAGAGATGCCATACTTATTTTCAAGAATATTACATATCTGCTGATATATTGCATCTACTTCATTTCTCACATCATATTCATCGATTCCCTGTAATTTCTGATAGCAGCTTACCCCCTGTATCAGTGCATCAACTGCCTCCAATTCCCTATTCAATGCAAGATTGTTTTCGTATGACTTCAATTTTCTATCAAGGGTAAGCACTATTTTAACCTTGTTGTAAATCACTGTATCACTACTGTTTAAATTTCTGTCATAAAAAAGCCTGTATACTTCTTCATAATCACCCTCATAAAACGCCTGGCGTGCATTTTGTCTGTCAGAATATTCTGTTAAAAAAGTACTTAATGCAAATATACTTCCCAGCAAAGTTGCACATGCTGCAATTAATACCAGCAGATTCTTTTTACTTAATACTTTTACAGGCTTTTCTTTTGGTTCCTCTTTAGGTTCCTTTTCCTTCTTTTCTTTTTTCTTTTTTTCTTTCTTCTTTTTTTTCTTACTATCTTCTGCGCCTTCTTCCTCTTCATCTAAGGCTTCATCTGATTTTCCTTTCTTCTTTTCTGCTTTTTTCCGTTTTTTCTCCTCTTTTTTTTGCTTTTTCTCATTTTCTTTGTTTATTTTATCTAATATTTCATCACTCTCAATACCTTCATCTTCTTCTCTTGTAAGGAAATCCAAAAATTTCATGAGAAAGCTGGGTTTTTCATCCAAAATCCCTAAATCAGGATTTTCTTCTTCTCCCTCTTCCTTTTTCTTAGATTTTTTTGCTTTTTTCTCTTTTTTTTGAGCCTTTTCCTTTGAGAAAAATTTCTTTTTTGGCGTCTTTTCTTTCTCTGATTTTACTTCTTCAGGGCTTGCATTTTCCTCTGATGCATTGCTCTTTACCTCATCCGGTGTACCATCTGCATTATCTGCCAATGCCTCTGCTCCTTCAAGCATTGCCAGCATATCATCATCCGCAGAATTATTATCATTTTTTAGCATACCATTATTTTCTGCTAAATCCGCATCAGCATCATCCATATGATCAATAAAATCTGTCATATCCATGTCATCTGCGCTGGCAGAGATATCATCATCCCCCACCTGCTCCTCTGCTTTCGCCAAAAGATCATCCAGCCCACTTTGCCAGTCTTCAGCCTCATCAGACGACAACTCCTCCTGCCCTGATGCCTCTGCATCAGACTGAAGCGCAGAATCCTCCACAGAATCCTCTTCTTCTCCTGACAAAGCCTCTGCAAAAAAATCTGCAAATATATCATCATCCGCAGAAGATTCATCTGAAGATTCTTCTTCTGAAAATGCCTGCTCCTCATTAAATAAATCGCTGTCAAATGCTGCTATCCCCTCATCAGCATTATTATCTATATCTTGCGCCTCATTAGATTTTTCTGACGACATTGAAAAAGACTCTCCGTTTGTAGACGACCGAGTCATCTCATTCAATGTTTCTTCCATTGATTTGATCTGCTGTTCATTTTCCGTCAATGATTTTAATAGATTATCAAGATATTCTTCATCGGTAGTCATAACTGCCTCCTGCTTCCCTTATATTAATTTATTTTAAGCCAAAACCTGCTTCTAGTTTAACATACTAAAAAGTATTAGACAATTCCCTTATAAAATCTTCAGGTTCCTGACAAATGCCATGTCCTCTATCCTTAATTTCTTCCGATATCTGATATAACCGGCTATGCACTCTAAAAAACTCTGCCTTTTGATTATAAAAAGTAATTTTCTCAAATGGCCATCTGATTACGGAAGGATAATTCATACCTACTCCAAGCTCCAAAATACATAGCTTTTTATTAACTGTTCCCTGAAGCCATTTCTTATAAGTCATCCAGTTCTTCAAGTATCCCTCTTCAATATATTTTTCAGTATCTACATTATTAAAGACCAAAGGTTTTCCACACTTCGGACAAATTGGCTGCTCCAAATCCTTTTCATTTCTCTCTCCACTTATAGCTTCTCTTATTTGAGAGATAAATTCTTTCGAAACAGGATATAATCCTGTACTGCATCCTTCACTGCACTGCAGCATGGAATAGCCACCACAAGGCTCTACAATGCGCTCCAAGTCAAATCCACCATATTTTACCAAACCATCCTGACAGGTAGAAACAATAAAATAATTTTTTTTATCCAAAATATGAAAAAGATTTTGATATATTTCTTTTCCTTCCTTCATTTGTTCTTCAACTAGTAATCCTTTTAAAAAAGGAAAAAGCCATGTGCTTTCTATTTTATTACAAAGTTGTATGTAAGCATCATTTTTTTTAATTGTCCTTATCTGGTCAAGCTCCTCTCCAATGCCAACCAGTACCATATCGGCCTCACTAATTTTTGCAGCAATGTGCTCCTTCATATTTAAATCCATCTGTCAATCTCTTTCCCATGCACAAATATGTACCACGCTTAAAATAAGAGCCGGAATCACTTCCGGCTCTTTCCCTTAATCTGTAAGAAACCATTAATTTTCATTTCCAACTAATTTGTCAATAACCGTTACTAGATTTCTTATTTCTGGTTTAGATAACTGTGCATTAGCTCCCAATGCTTCACCCTTTTTCCTCATTTCATCATTTACCAGAGATGAGAAGATAATTACTGGAATATCTTTCGTATCATCATCTTCCTTAATAAGCCTTGTAAGCCTATGTCCATCCATAATAGGCATTTCAATATCTGTAATTACACACTGTACCTTATCTTTCAATGTACCATCTTTCTTGGCTTCATAAATAATATCGAAAGCTTCCTGCCCATTACAGGTATGTGTCAGATTCACATACCCCGCCTGCTTCAATGAATCCACGATCAGCCGATTAAGAAGCACAGAGTCCTCTGCTATCAAAATAGGCACATTGCTTCTACTTCTCACGCCCATCTCACTGATCTCGCTGGTCTTCAGTCCGGTTTCTGGATTAATATCTGTAACGATCTTTTCAAAGTCAAGAATGATAATTAATCTATTATCCAGTTTTACAATGCCTGTTGAAATACTTTCCTCTGCACTGGAAACTGTAGCACCCGGCTTAATAATATCTTCCCATGAAACTCTATGTATTCCTCTAACAGCATCAACATGAAAAGCTATATCCAGCTTGTTAAAATTAGTAACAATAAACAATCCGCCTTCCTTAGAAACACCTCTCTGCAAACAATTTTTTAAATCAATTGCCGTAATCATTGTATCTCTTGGCATAAAAATGCCTTCAATACTTGGATGTGCATTCGGTACGGGCGTTACAGGCTGATAAGTAATAATTTCCTTAATCTTAGCTACATTAATTCCATATGCATTCCCATCCAATACAAACTCTAATACCTCTAATTCATTTGTTCCATTCTCAAGAAGAATCTTTGTATCCATCTTTCTCACCTCATTCTTTTCAGGTTGATACCCTCATTTACCTTCTAAAAAATTATATCATATAACTGTTATTCAAACAAGAACAAAAAAAAGCAGCTTACACTGCTTTCATTTTTCATACCTTCAAAACCGAATACAG
>DKUR01000065.1 GCA_002490775.1 Lachnospiraceae bacterium UBA7199
ACCCTCCAAAACTTTGAATACCCATTTCAGGATAAGGAGAGAAAAAACCTTGAAAATAAAGGAAATTTAAGGGATTCAGGTGTAAATACAGTATGACTTTAGAGGTAGAAAATCCAGAGAAATATAACTCTGATTCATTTTTGGGAGAAATGGGGAGAGGATACGGAAGTTTGCCTTTTGAGGATAATCGGGTTTGCCTCGGAACAGAAATATAGGATCCTTTCTCTTAGCCTTCCCCTAACATCTTTTCAGGGTCGTCCCCTGCTTTTACCTTATCATTTACGCTGATGATAATTCCCTCTTCATCAATCAGATAGGTGGTACGCACCACACCCATGGATACTTTGCCGTAATTCTTCTTTTTTTGCCACACATCGTATGCCTTAATTGCAGTCAGTTCCGTATCGGACAGGATTGTAAAAGGAAAGGAGTAGTTCTATGTGTATTTTGCGACAATGGAAAAATCTGTGGCTATGTGGTACTATAGGAGAGCAAAGGCAGACCGCATACAGTCCTTGGAGAGGGACTATAATCACTACTACTTTATAATGCGAGGGATGGTATATTACGATGAGTATGATTGAAGAAGTGCGCGCTCAGATGATGGAGGCCATGAAGAAAAGAGACAAAGACAGGAAGGATGCGCTGTCCATGCTGCTTTCGGCCCTTAAGAACAAGGCGATTGATAAGCGGGCGGATCTCACCGAGGCGGAAGAGTATGAAGTAGTCAAAAAAGAGATGAAGCAGACGAAAGAGACTATGGAACTGGCCCCTGAAAACAGAGAGGATATCAGGGAAGCATGTCGAATCAGGCTTGCAGTTTATCAGGAGGTTGCACCTGAGGAAATGAGCGAGGAAGCCATTCGTGAGCAGGTGAAGGAAGTGTTGGATGCACTGGGTATCACAGAGCCCTCGGGTAAAGATAAGGGAAAAGTGATGAAGGAATTGATGCCGAAGGTAAAGGGCAAGGCTGACGGCGGACTGGTAAACAAAATTGTTGGGGAGATGCTTGGTTGATTATGAAGAGCAGACTTACAACACTGTGTTACATCGAGAGAGATAATCAGTATCTGATGTTGCACAGAATATCAAAAAAGAACGATGTAAATAAGGATAAGTGGATAGGAGTGGGAGGGCATTTTGAGGAGGGCGAGAGCCCGGAAGACTGTCTTTTGAGAGAGGTATTGGAGGAGACCGGGCTCACACTTACTGCTTACAGATTTCGGGGAATTATTACTTTTTGCTGCGAGGATTATCCTACGGAGTATATTTGCCTTTATACCAGCGATGCGTTTGAGGGAACCTTAACAGAATCCGATGAGGGTAAACTGGAGTGGGTGGATAAGAATAATCTCTGTAATCTCAATCTCTGGGATGGTGACCTGTTGTTTCTGGAACTGCTTCGTCAGGAGATACCCTTTTTCTCCTTAAAACTTTGTTACCGTAAGGACGGCAGCTGGTATAGTGGTGCGCTGAATGGAAAAGAACTGGAGCTATTTGATGTCTGTGGAAAAGACGGAACGCCTACGGGCCATGTAAAGGAAAGAAGCATGGTTCACTGTGATGGGAATTTACACCGGACTGTGCACATATGGATCATCAGGCAGAAACCGGACGGCGGGCTGGATGTACTGTTACAGAAGCGCAGCAGGGATAAGGATGCCTATCCGGGATGTTATGATGTTTCTTCCGCCGGACATGTGCAGGCAGGGGATGACTTTGCCTGCTCTGCGATAAGAGAATTAAAAGAAGAACTTGGCATTACGGCTGAGGAAGAAGAGTTAAGGTTTATCGGTTTTCACGAAGGATATGTGGAGAATAATTTCTGGGGACAACCCTTTAAGGACTGGGAGATCAGCGCCGTGTATCTTTATGATAAACCCGTAGAGGAAGCATGTCTTATGCTTCAGGAAAGCGAAGTGGAGCAGGTTACATTTATGGATTATGAGAAAGTGTTTGCGGGGATACAACAAGGGACTTTTTCTAATTGTATTTATCCAAAGGAGTTCCTTATGATCAAGGAGGCCATGAAACCGGGATTTTGTGCAGATGGAGTTTGGGTGAAGGAATTAATTTAACATTTACATACTTTTTTCTTTATTTTTCCGGCTTTAAAAGATGGCTGTGGGAATTACAAAAGGGGGTATTATGACATATACAGAAAAGGAAATTAGTTATGCTGATTATGTTAGGCTGAGAGAAAGTGTTAATTGGAATAATTCCTTTAAGGAACAGACTGAAAAATGTTTGAAAAATACATTGTATTCAATACAAGCCATAGATGATAATACAATCATAGGAATGGGAAGATTAATTGGCGATGGAATGTATTACATGATGGTGGATATTATTGTTGAACCGGGCTATCAAGGTAAAGGTATTGGAAGCAATATTGTTAATAAATTGATAGAATATGTTCATAGGGAAACGCCTGTTGGCGGCCGCTCAAGTATTCAGTTGATTGCTGAAAAAGGGAAAGAAGGTTTTTATGAAAAATTGGGATTTAAATTTATTCCGCATGAATTTTGTGGAAGTGCTATGCGAAAAGTGATTCGCAAATAAGTGCGCGGCAACACTTTGGCAACAGAAAATCAGCAAGCCATAATAAATGAGGCTAAGTACCGTGGAGGTTGATAAATGGTAGTAGAATTGGAAAGAGAAACACGAAAGCATTACATTGATAACTTGCGTAATTTAGCTATTTTGCTGTTATTTCCGGTACATACATTTATGATTTGGAATAATTTCGGCTCTCGATTTTATATCTGGCAGGGAGAAAACAAAATATTAAGTACATTGATTGTATTAGTAAATCCATGGTTTATGCCAATACTTTTTGCCTTGGCGGGAATGAGTGCGCGATATGCATTAGAAAAAAGAACAAATAAAGAATTTGTTATACAACGGGTTAGCAAATTGCTAATTCCATTTATTGGCGGAATGATATTTTTAGTACCACTCCAAACATTGTATGCAAGAAGATTCTACGATCATTATGAGGGAAGCCTTCTGGATAATTGGAAATACTTTTTTACACATCTTACGGATTTTAGTGGTTATGACGGAGCATTTACTCCCGGTCATCTGTGGTTTATTCTATTTTTGTTTTTAATCTCAATGGTTACTTTGCTTTTGCTCCGTTTCGCTCCCTATGAGAAATTGGCAGTCAGTGTAGAAAAGATGCCGGTATTTGGAGTGCTGCTTTTATTTATTCCGATATGGTTAATGTATTATCTGGGCAATTTCGGTGGCTTTAGCTTGGGAAAAAACTTAGCTTTATATTTGATAGGATATTATGTGTTGAGTAATGATTTAATAATAGAAAAACTTGAAGGAAATATAAGATGGTTAGCGACATTATGTGTAATTGGAACGATTATATCGGTGTCATTGTATTATTGCTTTTCTTATTATGGTGATTTGTGGGTGAATTTTATTGGCTGGCTCTCTATTTTAGTTCTACTTATTGTAGGAAAACGGTTTTTAAATAAGAGAACAGGCTTTACGGAATATTTTAATCATGCGTCTTATCCAATTTATATTTTGCATCAGTCCATTTTGGTGGCTCTAGCGTATTATGTTGTACAGGTAAGCAATGTTTTATTAGTGCAGATATTTGGTATTTGCATTGGCAGTTTTCTGCTGACGGTGTTGGCGTATCATTTGATAAAATTGATTCCGATTGTCAGAAAAATGATTGGAATTAAATAAATTACTTTTTGGCAGGAATGTTGAATAATAAAAATATACTCAATAACCTGCGTGATGGATTGCCATATCCGTATACTAAGAAGAATGCAGAAGATATGATCCACAGAGAAGACGATATGATATTTTCCAAATCTTCTAATTCCAACAAATTGACCGCAACGCAAAATAATGTCTTTTTTCGTCCGTCATTATAAGCATTCAACAGATGATTTAGCAGGACTTTCTTTCTCTGTTGCTCCGCTGAATAAAGTCTAATTCCCAGTTTTTACATTTTTCTGTATCCTGCTTTCGATGTTGGTGTGTAATAAAAGAATCAAACTCATCTATATTATCATACTTTTCGCAGAAATAATTTTCACACTGAAAACAATATTCAACCATTCCATGTTGTAAACTGCATTTTGCTATGGAACAGGATTGGTTCCCCTCCCCGCCGCCACAACCGGGGCAGTATTGATTGAGATTCATAGGGCATAAACCACAATTTAATCCGCATAGGGAAAACAATAAATTTTCTCTTTTGAAATTTTTCATAGGAATCCCCTTTATGACAAATAGTAAGGCATTGGTGGTTAGTTCAATTCTATCACATTAGGATACATATGTGTGCCAAAAATAAAATAATGAAATGACACCAAAAATGAAATTTTAAATTCCA
>DKUR01000021.1 GCA_002490775.1 Lachnospiraceae bacterium UBA7199
ATGGAGATAACAAAACTTCGGCAAGATGGTCTTGGATGTACAGCGATTGCAAAGCAGATGGGGCTGTCAAGGGACACAGTCCGAAGTTTCTGCAGGAGAAATGGTCTGGCAGGGGAAATAACCATAAAAATAGAAAAGGTAGAAGAACAGTTACAGAAAGACTTCTGTCGGGAATGTGGAAAAAAGTTGCAACAGACTGATGGCATAAAGAAAAGAATTTTTGAGAAAGAGTTTACAGCTTATGGCAATTCACATCGGAAATATTGTTCCCATGAATGTTATGTTAAAAGCCGTTTCAAAGGTGGTGATGGCAATGAATGAGAAGCAGTTCAGAGCAGAAAAGCTATACCATATATCACTTTCTGTAGCAAAATCCATGCTTAAAAAAGGCATTATTTCAAAGGAAGAATATCAGGAAATTGATACAATACTGCTTAAAAAATACCGACCAATTTTGGGTACATTACTAGCAGGAAAGCCCTTGCAATAATGACGATTTAGAGTGATTAATGGTAGCGGAAAGGAGTGATTTCATGAAGAAGATAAACAAAATAGAGCCTGTTCTTCCTGTCCTGCCAAAGCAGAAAAAAGTAGCTGCTTATGCAAGAGTATCAAGGGATACAGAACGGCTAATGAATTCAATTTCCGCACAGATAAGTTATTACAGCACTCTGATACAAAGCAATTCTGAATGGGAATATGCAGGTGTGTATGCTGATTGCGGAATAAGTGGTACCGACATAGCAAAACGCAGTGAATTTCAAAGAATGCTTAAGGACTGCGAGGCAGGAAAAATTGACATCATTTTATGCAAGAGCATATCAAGGTTTGCAAGAAATACAGTTGACCTTTTGGAAACGGTAAGACATTTAAAAGAACTTGCAATAGAAGTCCGTTTTGAAAAGGAACACATCAATTCGCTGTCAGATGATGGAGAGCTTATGCTTTCGCTCCTTGCTTCCTTTGCACAAGAAGAGAGCCGTTCCATTAGTGAAAACTGCAAATGGGGTATTAGGAAAAGATTCCAGTCTGGGGAGATCAGCATGACAAATAAGCACCTACTTGGATATCAGTATGACGAGAAACAGGAAAAATACATCATTATCCCAGAAGAGGCAGAAGCTGTCCGCTGGATGTTCCAAATGTACATAGACGGCGTTTCCCTACGCCAGATTGCAAAGAACATGAACCGTGCAGGAATCCGTTCGGTGCTTGGGAATGAGTTTCAGGAAGGCTCGGTGCGGCAAATGATTTTTAATGAGGTTTATTCTGGAGATATCCGCAGACAGAAATGCTACATGACTGACTCTATCACAAAGACAAAGGTAAAAAACAATGGCGAGTTGCCACAGTATTATATGCCTGACTGCCACGAAGCTATCATTGACCGTGAGACTTACGCAAAAGTACAGGTGGAAATGGAACGGAGGGCAGCAATGCAGAATCGCACATATCCATTTACCAGAAGGATTAGATGTGGCATCTGTGGAAATTTTTTCACACGAAAAAAATGTAAAGTAAAAGGAAAAACATATGTTCATTGGATATGCTGTTCCAAAAAGAAAGCAGGAATGAATTGCATAAGTATAAATTTTAGTGAAGAAAAATTAAAGAGGATATCAGTACAGATACTTGGAATGGAGAAATTTGATGCAGCGGAGTTTGAGAAACAGATTGAAAGCATAACAGTGCTTGAGGATGGTAGTCTTGAGTATCATTTCAATGGAGGTGAAATAAAGCAATGGCAAAAAGTGTAATTATCATACCTGCGACAAAGAACAGATATACAGCTGACCCAATAGGTAGCAAAAGAAAACGAAAGGTAGCCGCTTATGCTCGTGTTTCCACCGACCATGAGGAACAGCAAAGTAGCTACGAAGCACAGGTGGATTATTACACTAATTATATCAACGGAAGAGATGACTGGGAATTTGTGTCTGTGTACGCTGACGAAGGGATAACTGGCTGTAACACAAAAAAAAGAGATGGTTTCAATAGTATGGTAGATGATGCATTGGCAGGACGCATTGACCTTATCATTACCAAAAGTGTATCAAGATTTGCACGAAACACAGTTGACAGCCTTATCACAATACGAAAACTTAAAGAAAACAAAGTGGAGTGCTATTTTGAAAAAGAGAATATTTGGACATTTGATGGAAAAGGAGAATTGCTCCTTACCATCATGTCCTCTTTGGCACAGGAAGAAAGCCGCTCCATTTCAGAAAATTGCACATGGGGACAAAGAAAGCGTTTTGCTGATGGCAAGGTCACAGTGCCTTTTGGCAGGTTTCTTGGCTATGACAGGGGTGAAGATGGCAATCTTGTGATAAACGAGGAACAAGCGGCTATCGTCCGTAGGATTTATGGTCTTTTCCTGCAAGGACGTTCGCCTTATGCAATTGCCAAGATACTGATGGCTGATAAAATTCCATCACCTGGTGGCAAAAAAACATGGGCATCTGGAACGGTAAAAAGCATATTGACCAACGAAAAATACAAAGGTGACGCACTCTTGCAGAAAGTCTACACAGTGGATTTCCTTTCTAAAAAGAAAAAAGTCAACAAGGGCGAAGTGCCACAGTATTATGTGGAGAGCAATCATCAAGCAATCATTTCACCACAGGAATTTGACGCAGTTCAAAAGCAGATGGCAGTAAGGCATCCAGGCAAGAATAGGCAAAGTTGCGTCAGTATTTTCTCAAGTAAGATAAAATGCGGTGATTGTGGAAGTTGGTATGGCTCTAAAGTCTGGCATTCCAACAGCAAATACCGTAAGACTATATGGCAGTGCAACCACAAATTTGATGGCGGTGAGAAATGCACCACGCCCCATCTTGACGAGGAAACCATCAAGGGGCTTTTTGTGAAAGCTGTGAATATTCTCTTAGCAGAAAAAGATGAAATTATCGAGAATTTTAACGCCATCAAGGATAGGCTCTTTGATGTGCGACCACTGGAAACGGAACGGTCACAGCTTCAGGAGGAACTGAATGTGGCAGCGGAACTGATACAGCAGTGTATCAAAGAAAATGCACGGATTGCTCTTGACCAGAAGGAATATAAGAAAAGATATGATGGACTGGCAAAACGGTTAGACAATGTGCAAGAACGACTGGATGAGGTCTGTCATACCATTATGAAAAAGCAGGCACAGAAAGAAAAAATAGAGCTGTTCCTTGAAGGACTACAGAAACAGGAAGAGCTGGTTACTGAATTTGATGAGGATTTATGGTACAGCTTGATTGAATATGTAACAGTTTTTGATAAGGAAGATATCCGTTTTACCTTTAAGGATGGGACAGAGATTAAAGCTTGAAAGCACAAATCCCCCTGTGACGAATACGCTGACAGGGGATGCTTTGTTGATGCACAAACTGAAATTTGTCATCTCACAATTTCTTTGAAAGATACAAAACCAAATCGTCATCATTTTTGCATTCCTTATATGGCTTGCATATTTTGTCTTGATACCAAACGCCAGAACCATCTGGTATGTAACCACGCTTCACATACATTCGCTGGGCACTTCCATAGCCACTGTGAAGTCCAACACCCAGGTACACTATGTCCGCATATGTTGCGGCGATTTCTTCAGCTATATTCATTAAAACTGTACCAATACTCTGGTTTCGATATTTTTCTAAAACGCCAAAATCAATGATTTCTGGGTAGCCTTTCCCTCCAAATGCTCCCCATGTACTATTGGGATAAATATTTATATAACCAACTGGTTTTCTGGAATATTCTGCAACCAATGAAATTGCCTTCCCCAATCTTTGGTCTTCTAATCTTTTTTGATATTTCTCAATGGACGCATCCCACCCCTGTTCGATTTCAGCATCCGTAATTGCCTGAGCATCTCCATACTCCATATTGCGAATAGTTATTTGTCCGTTCGAAAAGTAAACCATATAAATGCACCTCCAAATTCTGATTTATTTAAGGGATTATATCATGTTTTGTTCCATTTTCAAACCTTTTGATTTTTCTATGAGGAAAAATCAAAAAGTATACAAAAAATCAAATTGTTAGAGGAAAAATCAAAAAGTTCAAAGGCAAAATCAAATTGTATCAAAGACGCCATTTAGTTAGACAGAGGATTTTCAGGACTAAATTTTGAAAGACCAGCATTTAAAAATCTTATTGCAGATATTAAAAAGAAAAAACTTAATGCA
The DNA here is from genome assembly GCA_002490775.1 of Lachnospiraceae bacterium UBA7199. Lineage (GTDB taxonomy): Bacteria > Bacillota > Clostridia > Lachnospirales > Lachnospiraceae > Suilimivivens. The sequence goes on from DKUR01000021.1 coordinate 4,179, forward strand.
GTCATTGTAAAAGATTTTTCAAGATTGGGACGAAATTATATAGAAGTAGGAGAGTATATAGAAAAAGTTTTTCCTAAATATGGGATAAGATTTATCGCTGTTGAAGAAAAGTATGACAGTGATAATAGTAATAGAAATAAAAATAGTAATAATGATGTATTTTTTATGGGAATAAAAAATATAGTGAATGAATGGTATGCAAGGGAATCTGGCAGAAAAGTCTCTGACGTAAAGCAGTATCAAAAATCAAAAGGAGGATATGTTGGGAATTTTGCTCCATATGGATATTCTATTGTCATAAAAGATGGTATACGTACACTTAAAGAAGCTGAGACTATGGAAATTGTAAAAAAGATTTGTGAACTTAAAAATAGGGGGTATACTTCTGCTGAAATAGCAAAATGGCTTGACAATCATAGAGTAAATAGGCCTTCGGTTTATAATGCTACAGGAAAGATATATTATACAGACACAAGTATAAATTTTAAAAAGTGGAGTTCTGGAAGTGTAAGAAGGCTATGGAATATGCGAACATACACCAGCGGGGATGACCACACGGCTTAAAACTATTTCACCTGTTTCCTGTGTGTCTTTTATCTCGCTCTCTGCTATCTTTGGCGGATAAGTTCCATACAGGGTGTGAGGTGGTATTACATATAATTCTTCACTTTCACCAACAGAATTTTCCATAGGCATAAGTGAGATGTTTTGTAAAGCGGTTTGCCCAGGAAGTATTTCTGCGCCTGAAACTTCTATTGTTTCAAAGCCAGGCGCAGAAACTCGTATGTTATAAACTGAATATGGCTGTTGTGCAACAGGTTCCATACTGTACTCAAGTGGAGGTGTTGGAAGCTCAATAGATTCAGTTTGACCAGATATGTCAGTTTCAATTTCCTCAATTATTTCATTGGGGTTGTTTTCATCAGTAATCTGTACTTTCGCTCCAACTATTGGTCTTGAAGCAATAACTGAATTTACATTAGCCCTAAAATATCCTTTATCTTCTGTCTGTTGTGATTTTAATAATGGCATAATAATACCTCATTTCTGCGCCGCACTGCGCATTGTAAATTAGGTTTATTATTATTTTATGATAGTTAATAAAATTTGTTACGAAAAAATTTGGTAAAATAAGGTTGCAAAAAACTGGATAATTTTATATTATAGTAAATGCAAAATATTTGCATAAGAGAAAAGACAGAAAAATCGGAGGGATAGACATGAAAGCATATAAAGATATGGATAGAGAAGAGCTGCTCTCATTAAAAGCGGCACTTGAGGAGGAATATAAAACACTTGAAGCAAAGCATCTTAATTTGAATATGGCAAGAGGAAAGCCAGGGCTTTCACAGCTTGCAATTACCATGCCTATGCTTGATGTAGTAAACAGTGACTCTGATATGAGAACTGTACTTGGTAATGATACACGCAATTATGGCGATTTAGACGGTATTGGCGAAAGTAGACAACTTATGGCTGATATGATATCTGTAAAAAAAGACAATGTTATTGTATGTGGCAATTCAAGCCTTAATATTATGTATGATACAGTTGCACGTTCAATGACGCATGGTGTTAATGGTTCTGTTCCATGGTGTAAATTGGATAATGTAAAGTTTTTATGCCCTGTTCCAGGTTATGATAGGCATTTTAAGATAACAGAATTTTTCGGCATTGAAATGATAAATATTCCACTTTATGATGATGGACCAGATATGGATATGGTAGAGAAGTATGTTAATAATGATGCTTCTGTCAAAGGTATCTGGTGTGTTCCAAAGTATTCAAATCCAACTGGTATTTCATATTCAGATGAAGTAGTAAGACGTTTTGCCAGATTAAAACCAGCAGCAGAGGATTTTCGCATTTATTGGGACGATGCTTATTGCATCCATCATTTGTATGAAGATATACAAGATGAAATATTGAATATCTTAGAAGAGTGTGAGAAAGCAGGGAATCCAGATATGGTCTATATTTTTGCATCAACATCAAAGATTAGTTTCCCAGGTTCTGGTATATCTGCTATAGCTGCTTCACCTAAAAATATTGAATTTATAATGAGCCAAATGGCAATTCAGACGATTGGACATGATAAAGTTAATCAGCTCAGACATGCAAGATTTTTTAAGAATATTGAAGGACTTAAAAACCATATGAAACTTCATGCCAAACTTTTACGCCCAAAGTTTGCAGCAGTGTTAGATACGTTAGAAACAGAGCTTGCAGGACTTGAAATAGGAAGTTGGATTAAGCCAAGGGGTGGATATTTTATCTCATTTAATTCACTTCCAGGCTGTGCAAAGGACATTGTCGCTAAATGTAAAGACCTTGGTGTAATTTTGACAGGAGCAGGAGCTACTTTCCCTTATGGCAAAGACCCAGATGATTCAAATATCCGTATTGCACCGACATTTCCTTCACCTGAAGAGATGGAACAGGCAGCAAAGGTATTTGTACTTTGTGTAAAGCTTGTAAGTGTAGAAAGGATGTTAGATAAGATACAGTAAAAATTGTTTATATTAATATTGTAAGCCTCGGTTGCCAGGTAGAAATAACTAGAATTTTCTGGCACTCCGAGGCATTTTGTAATTTTCACTTTGTATTAATAATTTTTTTAATATTTTTGATAGCTTCTTGTATAAATTGTCCTGTATTAAAATCATGTACACCAACAATAACATTTCCACAATGACTAAATGGAATTAATATTTTTGTTGCATTACTTCTTGCAACAGCCAAAGCCATTTTAGAAGTGACTTCACCAAGCATAGAATCTGCTATTACAATACCAACAGGACCTACAATAATATCAGCTGTACGACATCCAACGACTACAGCATTTTCACCTGTTGCAGCACCATCTGCACCAGCTTTAAGCATTGCAGAAGCAGCAGTACTATTTGTTCCTACTGCTATAACTTTTGTTGTTGGAAAATTTTGTTTTATTGCAATAACAAGTTGTTTGCCTATTCCTCCGCCTTGTGCATCTATTACTAATATTTTCATATTAAATAGCCTTTCTCTAACTTGCTTTTGAACGACACCACTGTATAACATCCATTTCAGTAAGCGCAAGATTACTTTTTATTAATTCATTACTCATAACTTACACACCATAATATATTCTTCGGAATTTTCGTTCACTGTCTTAAATCCGATTTTCTTATACATTTTAACGGCATAATTTGTTTTCTGCACCGCCAAGGACACTTGTTTATATCCCTGTTTTTTTAGCAGTTCAAGCATATTAATCATAAGTTTTGTACCAATGCCATGACCACGGTATTCCTTATACAGGGAAATAGCAAATGACGGCGTGTCATTATCCACATGACCATAATCGTTCATAATTCTTGTCCAGACTGCACCGACCACATTGCCGTCAATATCTGCTACCAGACAATTATCGCCTTTTCGAGCAGTGAAGTCATCTGTGTATACACGCAGTTCTGGTTTTTCAACAATATCCCTTGCAGGCGACTTTACACCATCAGGAATAAAAATCGCCTCATACAGAAAATCTTTTAATAAGTCAATTTCGTCTTTACGAAGCTTGCGGATTTCATATTTCCATTCTGAAACCAAAATTTGATACGTTTCTGGGTGACGGTATTTATACGCCATCACCTCATTTGCACGATATTCTCGCAGCAAATCAAGGTCAATATCTGCCACATAGATTCCTTCTTCACTTGGTGCTTCCATAATACACATATCACGTGATTCTGGTTCATTTCGCAGCCATGCAATGCCATCAAAGACAGTGGAATGTCCATTGCAGTCAGGTTGTCCATCAGGATAGTTACAGGTGGCAATTGCAAGCATATTTTCGTAAGCTCTGGTGCGAAGTGCTGACAAACGGTTAATCTCCATTGGACAGGCATTTGGAACTAAAATCACTTCTGCACCTTTAAGCATCAAAATTCTTGCGCTTTCGGGGAATTCTCTGTCAAAACAAATCATAGAGCCAATCTTTACAGTACCTCTGCCAATATCTAAGTCTGCAACAAAAAAGTTTTCACCAGAAGATAACATTTTTTCCAAATCAAAGGCGCAAGTATGCACTTTGGAATAATGCAAAACTGCCTTTCCGTTTCTGTCAAAAAGTATAATAGAGTTCAGTGGTTTTGGATTATGCTTTTCGAGAAAAGTGATACCTATCGCTAACTGTAATTTTGCGGCGAGTTTGCCAAACTTCTGTATAAAATTATCATCTGAAGTAATAGATAAATCTTTTATAGCTGTCTCATCCTGTGGAATTAAATACCCATCACTCCACATCTCTGGGAATAAAGCAATGTCGGCATCCATAGCTTTTGCCTTTTCGCAGGCTGCTTTTCCTATTTGAAACTGTTCTTCTAAACTGTCTCCTGGAAGAAGCTGAAGCAATGCAATTTTTAAATTCATTTATAATTTACCTTTCACATTGATTATTAGTTCATTGTTTTTTGATATCACATATTTTTGATATTATTTTTTCTCTGTCCTTTTCCGTTTCTACATATTTCAAAATGTCTCTTGGTTGCATTTCTAGAACACAACACAATCTATTTAATATTTCTAAAGATATGTTTGTATCTTTGTTTTTAAATTTATGCATTGTATCTTGTCCAAAAATACCGCTTTTTCTTGCAACTGTGGTATTTATTCCAATTTCTGAAAGTTCTTGTATTATATCTATTTTATAAATTAACAAATTATTTTATCCCTCTTTTCAATTTTTATAAATTTAATATATATTATAATT
>DKUR01000054.1:0-103649 GCA_002490775.1 Lachnospiraceae bacterium UBA7199
TGATATGGAAAAGTTTGCGGCGGGGAAAGTCCGGGCAAGAAGATACAGAAATCCCAAGATTGGAGAATTTTTCAAGGAGATTGATTTGTCCGAGAAAAAATCAACGGGTATATCGAAAATTTTGCGCGAACTGAAAAGAAACGGTTCACCTATGCCGGAGTTTGAAACAGATGTGGACAGAACTTATATGATTACTACAATAAGGATTCACGAAAGGTTTGAAATTGAAAACGAAAACTTCGCTCAAAAAAATGAGCGAAGTTTGAGCGAAGTTTTGGCGCAAAAAGATTATAATAAAGTGAGTGCAATTGTTAGTTTTATGGAAGAGCATGAAGAAAGACAGGAAACGGAAGGATTGAGATGCCGGATTATCCGGATACGGCTGTGCTTGAAGGAATCGTAAATGCGCTGATTCATAGGGACTATCTGGAATTGGGGAGTGAAGTTCATATAGATATGTTTGATGACAGAATGGAGATTTACTCTCCGGGCGGTATGTTGGATGGGCGCAAGGTGCAGGGCTTAGATTTGAGAAATGTATCGTCCAGGAGACGGAATCCGATTATTGCCGATATATTTAACCGCTTGAAATATATGGATCGTCGCGGTAGTGGTTTTAAGAAAATCTTGGATTCCTATGAATTTCAGGAACATTATACAGAGGAAATGAAACCGGAGTTTAGGTCGAGTAATAGTGAATTTTGGCTGATATTAAGAAATTTGAATTATAATCTTAATAATATCGGCAATGATTTATCGGCACAAATTGCCGACAAAAAAATACCGATAAAAAATGTCAATAAAAAAAGTGCCGATAAAGACGGGACAGCAGTTAGAGAAGATAATTCAATACCTATCGGAACAAGAGGAATGTTCTTGCAAAGATATTTGTGCCCTTTTAGATGTAAAAGAACGTAGGGCAAGGCAATTGCTTCAAATATTGCAGGAGCAAGGCAAAATAGAGATTATTAGTGCAAACAGGACAAGGAGATATAGGTTGATAAAAGGATAAGAATAAAAATCCCAAACAGTGTTTCGGAAATTCAAAAGGTGAAACAGCGTTTAGCTTTTTGATGAGAGGACAGCTAATATGTTTACCGGATATTTAATGCTTCCGTGATAACACCACGATAACAAAAATCCGAAAAACCTCAGATACAAGGTGCATATCAAAGCAAAAACCACCAAAAAGTCTTGAAAATCACATAAAATCACCCTGATTTACACCACCGAAAGCCGTGAGGGCGGTAGAACAGTTGAAATTGGTCATGTGACTACAATTATTGAGCAATTACTGAAATTCTCTAAAAGAGATATATGAATCGCCGAGGCGGAGGATTTAAGAAAATTTTGGATTTCCCTAATATTATTCGTAAATTATCTTTACCATATTCTGCCCCAAATGCTAAGATGTGGTTAAGAACTACATAACAGAAAGGTAAAAATGTATCTGATACAGCCAGACAAAGTGAAAGAAGAAGCCCAGAAAAAAGAAAACGAAAATTTTAAGTTCCGTACTTTCTTAAAATGTCATGCAGACGAGGACGAGTTAGACAGGCAATTTTTACACTTACATAAAGAATTATTTGCAGATTATGATTGCAGTAAATGCAGAAACTGTTGCAAGATGTATAAAGGAAGTATTCCGGCGGAAGATATTGACAGGGATGCACAATATTTAGGAATCACACCCGAACAATTTATTGATACTTACTTGCAGAAAGAAGAGTATAGTATGAACTATCAGACCAAGCATCAACCCTGTGATTTTTTGCGGGAGGATGGAAACTGTAAATTGGGTGATTGTAAACCTGACAGTTGTAAAAAATATCCATATATCGATCAGCCAGAAAGATTATCAAGTTTGCTGAGTGTATTGGACACGATAGAAATATGTCCGGTAGCTTTTGAAATGTTTGAAAGATTAAAGAAAGAGTATAGGTTTAGAGTGCGAAGGTAAGATTGTAATGGTAGATAGGAGGGCATATATTTGATTAGATAGAAAAGTTATATGTGAAAGTGATTATGTGTGCCTGTATGCTGATAAGGTAAAATTATCTTTGCTGATTCGATCTAAGAGATATACAGTAATGTGTTTAGAATGGGAAATTCCAGCAGGGCGTATTGAAGATGGAGAATCAAAAGAAATACATGGAAGAAACAGGATGTATTGTTATATTTTGATTTTATGAGGAAGCGTTGATGAAAGAAATAATTGCGTATGAGATGTCATTTGATAAAATGTTCGAGTATCTGAATGATGTAAGTTGTGTTCCTTTTCAAGAACAATATTGGGATGAATATATGAAAATATATAATGATTGTTTTTATGAAATGAGGAAAACATTAGAAGTTGAACCAATAAACTTTTATTCAGATTATTCTCAAATCAAAGATAAGATAAATGATATTTTTCTATATTTGCAAAATGGAGTAATTGTAGGCGCTGTTTCTTGCTATGGAAATGAGTTAGATGATTTAATTGTGGCGAAATCGTTTCAAGGGCAAGGGTTAGGGCAAAAATTGTTATTATGGGGAATAAATCATATAAAAGAACAGGGATATGAAGAAATTATTTTACATGTAGCTGAATGGAATCAAAATGCTATGAAGTTGTATTTGAAAAATGGATTTAGTATCAAAAAAAGGGAAAAGGTTCATTAGATTCAGTTCAGTGAGGCAAAACAGAATGTTTATTATTTCGATTTTCCTTTACTGATACAAAGGACAGTCATGGTGCCAAAACGGTGCCAAGAAATCATGCAAATAAAAATACACCACACAAAAACAACGGTTTTACGCTGTTTTTCGCAATAGAAAACAAAGAAAATACCACAAAAAACGCTATTCAAATACCGTGGGGGTGGACATGCAGCAGGCAGAGGATTTACAATTTATTTTTACGGAAAAAGATTTTTATCCTGATGTGCAGACAAATGGCGCGGATGCAGATCAGAGCAGATGGAGAAAACAATTTGAAGAGGACAAATTCAAGACGCTTTACCAGATGGGATTTGAAGAAAAAGCGGTGGGGCTGACTGTGACGGGCAATTTTTTGTATCTGGTATCTACTTCCTTTTTAAAACAGTTAACAGACATGCCGGAGCTGGAGGTTGCGCGGGGGAATATAGAGCTGAAGCCGTCGGGCGAAGAGGTAGAGGAGCTTTTAAAAGCAGTTCCTTTTGCAATTGGTGCAGAACATATTACTGCCGATTGGATTAAGCATGTTTTTGCAAGGCTTCTTGAAATATACACTGGTGAAATTAATGGGTATAGCGGAACGGTAGAGATGTATCTGACAGAGAAAAGCCAGCATCTTCATGTGCCGGAAAGAATTTTCTTTCATTTGGTAGAGCATAAGGATGAGGAATTCCCCTTTGCCTTTATGGCTACCTATGCAACAAAAGGGAAGGACGGTAAGGTGATACATGTACCGCTAAAATATGCCCTGACAGAATATCAGGGACAGAGGGAAAAACTACTGTCACTTTTATCATGTCTGAATCGAGCCGCAGATGCATCCGGGCTGATTGATGGATTTATGAAAAGCGGGGAGATGTTTCATCCGCTTAAATTAACAACAAAAGAGGCTTATGCATTTTTAAAAGATATTGAAGTGATTGAACAAACCGGCATTTTGTGCCGCATTCCAAACTGGTGGAAGAAAAAAACTTCCTCGGTATCTTTAGAAGCAAGCCTTGGAGATCAAAAGCCATCTATGTTAGGGTTTGATACGTTGATTTCTGTGCAGCCTAAGCTGAGCGTGGATGGTATGGAATTAACCCAGGACGATATAAAAATGTTGTTGGAGCAAACGGAAGGCCTTGCCCTGCTTAAGGGGAAATGGGTGGAAGTGGATCATGAAAGACTGCGGGAGCTTTTGCAGAGACTGGAGGAATTCCCGTCAGAAATCACTCTTTTAGATGCTATGCGAATGGGAATTGGACAGGCGGATGAAAGGGAGGACGTTGGGGCAGTTGTTTCTAATGGTGAGTGGCTCTCAGAGTTTCTTCTTCACTTGAGGAAACCCGAAACGATTCGCAAGGCACCTCTTCCCAAAAGCTTTTGTGCAAAATTGCGCCCTTATCAAAAGAACGGTTATACTTGGCTTAACTATATGGATCATTTGGGGTTTGGCGCCTGTCTGGCAGATGATATGGGATTGGGAAAAACGGTGCAAGTGCTTGCTTATTTGGAAAAGCTGCGATGTGCCAATAAAAATGCAAGAGCACTTTTGGTTCTGCCTGCATCCTTGTTGGGAAATTGGAAAAAAGAGGCTGAAAAATTTGCACCTAAAATGAGTTTTCAGATTCTTCACGGAAAAACCGCAGCCATGCTGGCGCATGAACTGGAGGAAAATCAGACTTTCCTGACGATCACTACTTATGGGATGGCATTGCGGATTAAGGAACTGCAGAATATTGTGTGGGACTGCGTGGTGCTGGATGAAGCACAGGCAATCAAGAATCCGGGGACAAAGCAGACAAGGGAAATTAAAAAATTAAAGTCCAGAATGCGCATTGTCATGACGGGAACACCTATTGAAAACGAGCTGATGAACCTTTGGTCATTGTTTGATTTTCTGAATAAAGGACTTCTTGGTTCGGCCAAAGAATTTCATACCTACTGCAAGGGGCTGGATGAACAGCCTGCCGGGTACATGAAGCTTAAGACAATGATTTCTCCTTTTATGTTAAGAAGAGTCAAGACAGACAAAACCATTATATCAGATTTGCCGGAGAAACTGGAAAGCGTGGATTACGTAACGCTTAGTAAGAAGCAAATTGTGCTTTACAGAAAAGCCGTATCTGATATGGAGAAGCTGATTGCGGATGTGGAAGGGATTAAGCGCAGTGGAATTATTTTAAATACAATCATGAAATTAAAGCAGATCTGCAACCATCCGGATCAGTATCTGGGGCAAAGCGGTTATTCTGTGGAGGAAAGTGGAAAATTGATTCTTCTCAAAGAAATCTGTCAGACTATTTTTGAAAAGCGGGAAAGAGTGATAGTGTTTACGCAGTTTAAAGAGATTACATCATATCTGGCTGACTTTCTGGCAGGCGTTTTTGGAAGAGAGGGATATGTTTTACATGGTGGAACGCCAGTGGCAAAACGTGGAAAGATTGTTGAAGCTTTTCAGGGGGAAAGATATGTGCCTTTTATTGTTGTCTCGGTGAAGGCAGGCGGTACGGGGCTGAATCTGACCAAAGCAAATCATGTCATTCATTTTGACCGTTGGTGGAATCCGGCAGTTGAGAACCAGGCAACGGACCGGGCTTTCCGCATTGGACAGACCAAGGATGTGGTGGTTCATAAATTAGTGTGTGAAGGAACCATTGAAGAAAAAATTGATGCCATGATTACATCTAAAAAAGAACTGGCGGAAAATGTAATAGGTTCTGGTGGAGAAAAATGGATTACAGAATTAAGCAATGATGAGCTGATGTCTGTACTGCGGCTGGAGCTGCCGGAATAGAGGCATTTTTAGAAGGAATAACATAGCAGCATGTTCTTTGAGGCAGGAAGAGGGGAACGGGGTTTATGAGTAAATATTGGGATATGGCATATTATGAGCAGCCAAATGCAGCGCAGCTTCGAAAAAATGCGGCACAGAGCGTACAGAAGGAGAAAAAGAAAGGAAATATCCTTGAGCCTGTTAATGTAAAGGGACGGAATATTGTCAGGAACTGGTGGGGAAAAGCATGGTGCAGCAACTTGGAGCAGTATGCTGATTATGAAAGCCGGATTGACAGGGGAAAGCGTTACGTACGAAATGGCTCTGTAATTGACTTGAAAATCCATAAAGGGAAAATTTCAGCCCGTGTGCAGGGAACCCGCAAGGCGCCCTATAAGGTTGAAATCAGGATTAGTCCTTTGTCAGAAGAAAAATGCCAGAATATCATTGAGAAATGCGGCAGAAAGATTGAAAATATGGAAGAGCTGCTAAACGGAAGTTTTCCTTTGGAGATGCAGGAGCTTTTTCAGGGAAAAGACGGATTATTTCCCATTCCAAAGGAAATTAGCTTTACCTGTAGCTGTCCTGACTGGGCGTTGATGTGCAAGCATGTGGCAGCAGCATTATATGGTGTGGGGGTTCGCCTGGATGAAAATCCGCTTTTGTTTTTTGAACTGCGCGGAATTGATGTGGGGAGGTTCATTGATGTTACCATTGCAAACAGAGTGGAGACTATGCTTGCAAATGAGGGAAAGCATAGCTGCCGCATTATAGAGGATGAAGATATCTCAGATTTATTTGGTGTTTTGTAGGAGGTTTAGGGTAAGCGTCAAATCATGCGCCATAGAATAATCAGTAAAAAGCTAAATTTTATCAGGTGGATTTATCGGATTTTATAAAGAAATCGGTTACAAGCCAGCAGTGAAATGGACTTATTGGAAGAAGCAGAAAATAATCGGAGATGAAATTATGAAGCAAATAAGAGTAAAGAGAATTGCAGCAGGTGCAGTGATATGTGTTTTACTCATTGTATTTGCGGCATTGGCATTGCTTTGGAATCATTATCTTAATAAAAACAGCCTGCTTGGAAGATTTCTTACAAAGCAGAACCAGGAAGTATATTTGTTGGGGACGTTTCATACAAATCATTTTAATAAGTGGCTTAATTATTCTATGGAAGATATGCTTAGCGTGGTGGAAAATGTGGCTCCGGATGTTGTTTTTATTGAGGCCCGTGAAGAATATTTTCAAGAATATAATGTGGTAGACGGACCGATAGACATGAATGTTGTTTATAGCTATTGCTTAGATAAGGGCATTCGGGTGGAGATGATTGACTGGTGGGAGGTGGATAATAATTACCAATCCAACACCACATCCACGCTCCGGGATGATCAGATTTTTTGTAAGATCAATGATAAATTACAGCAGCTTGAAGAGAAAACAACGGTATTAGTGGTGTGCGGAGCCGGTCATTTTTACCCACAGGTCGAACGATTTTGTAAGGAAGGATTTGAGAAGCAATCTATTGACAACAAAAAGAGTTATTTCGAGATAAAAGGGCGAGAGTTTACGTATCCGCCTAGTGCTGCTGAAGTTTGGGAAAAACGTTCCTATTTTTATGCTTATACATATCCCGGGATTATAAGCATGGATGAGTCTTTGGAGGAAAGCATAAAAATCCAGTTTACAGGCGGAGACCATGATGCTTTTTACAGGCAGCAGATGGAGTACTGTAAGTTATTTGAAGAGAACATTTTATATAAAGAATGAGAAAAAAGGATGTCCTAACAGTATCGATTACTGTGCAGGGCATCTTTTACTAATATTAAGGATGGTTTTAGTATTTACAAGGATTCATTTTCATGTTATTGTATTTAATATAAATTCAATGAATAAAAAATTAATGAAAAGTCAAGCAAGGAGATTAAATTGGAAACAAGAAAAGAGCAAAAAGAAAGAAGAAGGCAGGAAATCCTATGCGCGGCGTTGGAATTATTTGTCACAAAAGGATATGCAGCCACAAAAGTAACGGATATTGCGGAGCGGGCAAATATGAGTACCGGACTTATGTTTCATTATTTTGAATCAAAAGAAAAATTGTATGAAGAGTTGATTCGAATGGGTTTAGAGGGAACCGCATATCCGGCAGAGCAGAAATGTGAGCACGCAATAGATTTCTTTGTTCAATTTACAACGCAATTGTTTGAGTACATGAAGAAACAGCCCATTATGGCCAGAATGTTTTTGCTGATGGCGCAGGCGCAGAGAAATGAAGCTACGCCGGCACATATCCGGGAAATTGCCATGCAGGTAAATACAATTGAAGAGTTTGTACCGATTATTGCATGGGGACAGCAGGAAGGAACGATAAGGGATGGAGAGCCAAAGATTCTTTCTAATGCCTTTTGGTGCTGCATTCAGGGAATTGCTGAGCGTTACGCCACAAATCAGGAGATTGATTTACCACAGCCAGAATGGATTGTGGATATTGTAAGAAAGAAATAGAGGGAGCATACATGAAAAAGATAGTAATTATCGGCGGTGGAATTGCCGGCTTGACAGCAGGAGTTTTATTACAAAAGGCAGGATTTCAGACAGAAATTTTTGAAAAGAATGCTTTGCCGGGAGGACAATGTACCGGATGGAAACGGGAAGGTTATTTTATTGATAACTGTATTCATTGGTTAACAGGCACAAGGCCGGGCAGTGCCTTGCATGATCTGTGGAAGGAGATTGGGGCTTTAGGTGATGGTGTAGAAGTATATGAAAAGGAGATGTTCTTTTCCTCTAAATTAAATGGTGAGACTCTGACTTTTTGGAGAGATAAAGAAAGAACCAGGAAGGAGCTGTTGTCCCTTTCGCCGGAGGATGAAAAAGAAATCAACAAATTAATTGATTACGTTTCATTGGCAGAAACCATGACAGTTCCAGTTGAGAAACCTTTTGATGCAATGACGCCCTTTGATTTTATAAAACTTGGCATGTCTATGAAGGAAATGGGAAAAGTAATGAAAGAGTATGGAAATATGGACATCAAGGAGCTTGCCATGCGTTTTCAACATCCCCTGATCAGGCGTGCAATTACAGATTATATGCCAAGGGGGTATCAGGCATATGCCTTTCTTGTTTCTTATGCAACAGTGACTGGTGGAAATGGTGATATTCCGAAGGGCGGTTCGCTTTCCATGTCACTACGCATTGCTGGAAAATATAAAGAATTTGGCGGCGTGCTTCATACAAATGCTGATGTTGAGAAAATCCTATTAAATGGTAAAAGGGCAGAAGGGATTTTACTGAAAGATGGCATCAGGGTTGATGCGGATTATGTGGTGTGTGCGTGCGATACAAATCATACTTTTCACCAGCTTTTGCCTGAAACCTATATGCCTAAGGGGCTTAAGGAAATGTATGGGGATAGGGAAAAATATCCGGTCAGCAGTGGATTTCAGATTGCCTATGGGGTAGACGGGGTGTTTAAGGAGATTACAGGAACAAGGGTATTTTCCTGTGAGCCGTTAAAGGTGGGAAGTCAGAAGGTGCAGAGCATGAGCATTCAGTCCTATGACTATGAGCCGGGGTTTGCACCGGAAGGAAAAATGATTCTGCAGACCAATTTTTCACAGACAGAAGAAGACTATAGGTACTGGAAAGTCTTGTATTCTGATAAAGAGGCCTATCAGAAGCAGAAAAATGAAATTGCACAGGCAGCGGTGGAAAGAGTGATTATGGAATATCCATTTTTGACTGGGAAAATCCGGGTACTCGATGTGTGGTCGCCGATGACATACTTAAGGTATTGCAATTCCTATAAAGGAGCATATATGAGCTTTGTGACCACCAAGCAGGCAAAAAGTATCACGGTACCCGGAAAAGTAAAAGGGCTTGATAATGTATTGCTTGCAAGTCAGTGGCTGATGGGGCCCGGCGGTCTTCCCACCGCGGCGGCAATGGGAAAATTTGTCGCATGGCGGATCATAAGGAAAGGGTTATAGATCAGTCGTTGGGACTGCCTAAATGTATCGTAATTGGATTTGGAATGACCACTTGGCGGAGTACCTGGGGATCTTCTGCGCCAGGTCCCTCCTGATGACGCATCTTCGTCATGGAGACGGCAGGCGCATCAATCTGAATTTCTGTCACAGTGGGGATGCGCTGCCGCTCCCGCATTGGAATAAATTCAAGGGGTTGAATGGCTGTCTCCCCATCCAGGATCGGGATGCCGATAATATGAATCCAATTAAAACCGTTTGCAATCGCAAGCACATCATAACTGATAAAAGGCGTTCCGGTAAAATCCGGATCTAAGGACAGGGATTTATCCAGAGTTTCTAAAGCAATCCGCTTCGTTTCCCCGCTTTCATCTGTCGTTACATGATAAACATGTCTTTCACGGGCATCCATAATCCAAATCTGTACCCCGCCAAGCGGAAGCGCATCGTGAGCCATCCGTGCCTGTATGATTAAATAGCCAGTAGCCATAAGCGATAGACTTCTCCTTCAAATTTCTATATAATATGAATATGAAGAAAAGGCGGCTGCAGTTACTTTATTCCCGCGAGGTTTTTGATTTTGGAAAATAGTCATAACTGTGTATGAAGGAAAAAGTGATCTGGCAGAGCAGAATAGAAAAATATTTGGTGGAGGAAGGCGATGGACGTATATGATTTTTGGAAGGCAGTGCTGCAGCAGGATGCTGAAAAAATGAGAACTTATTTCAGGGAAAATGCCTATGTAAACTGGCATTGTACCAATGAACATTTTTCTGTGGAAAAGGGGCTGATCAGTTCTTTGGATGAATACCGGGGTGATGACGGTCCAGCACCCCAGTGGAGAAGGGAGAAAAAGATAGGATCGGTAATTAAAAAACCAGAGGCGTGAAATTTATGAAAACCTTGATTTTTCATAATTATATGGAATGCTTGTTCCGGCAGCAACGTCATCAATTTTTTCTAAAATAAGCCAGTCGTCCATATTTCCCTGTCGTTCAAATATAAGGGGGGATATCTCTTCCACCTTATGGAATTCGATGAGACAAAGGCATTTTTTGTGCCAGCGGATTTTTTGCTTTTCTGTTAAATTCAGCTTATGCTGATTTGCTTCAAGCACTTTTGTAATTTCTTCCTCTGACAGTTTTACATAGTTTTCCACATGCTTTACTTTAGCTTTTGCAGTGATTTCAGAACTTCCTTTTTCCATAAAATATAAATCCTCTTCTTCGAAAACCCTGCTGTGTGGAATTTTCCGTCCTGCAGCACCACGAATCACCATGGTTTTTTTACCGGCTAAAATTTTATCAAGAACCTTTTCTCCCTTTTTTCCTGTATTGTCACAATAAACTAAATGTACCACTTTCCTTTTCCTCCTGTATAATTGGTATCCAAATCTGGCTTAAATAGTTTTCATCATATGAATTCCCACTGCTATACCATTCTATTTCCGGGCATTTTGCATGTTGAAAAGGGTATTTGACAAGCCATTCTTCATTAAGATAGTTCCATCCCTGCTGTATGGCATGGGGAACCGGACCTTTGCAGTCAAAAACCGCCCATGTATGACTGGGAATATGCAGTTTGGTAAATCCGGGCGGGGGCTCCTTTGATGAGATTACCATAATGGAATATTCTATTTCATTTTGTTGATTATCATAAGCGCCAAATAAGCCAAACAACCCTTTAGGATTACCCGTATCCATTGAAATTAACTTGGCAAACAGCCCATTTTGCTGACACTTACTCCAAAATTCCGGTATTTTTTTAAAATGTAAATTGTTATTACAAGATACGAAGATGCTTTTTCCAACCAATAAAAAGCTTTCTTTATGCTCAAGCCGCCAGGAATGTTCACCGTCTTTTCGAAGCTGCATTTTGGGTGTGACTTTTAAAGTTACGCTTGCATTTCGTGCATCTTTTGGTGACACGCCATGAAATAGCTGGAAGGCTTTCGTAAAGGAAGTAGGGGAATCATAGCCATATTTATAGCTTATGTCAATTACTTTTAAATTGGTGCTTTTTAAATCATATCCTGCCAGAGTCAGTTTACGAAAACGGACATATTCGGCAAAACTGATACCATTCATATAGGAAAAAACCTTTTGGAAAAATCCAAAAGAACATCCGGCTATTTTTGCAATTTCTTCGTTGTTTATAGGTTCTTGCTTTCGCTGTAAGTGATTTTCAACATAATCTATAATCAACTGTAGTTTTTCATTCCAGTCCATATGCTTCCTTTCTGTTTCGGCTCTCGTTCTGGTAATTATTTTAGCAGATGAACCTGGTCATTTCATCTTATTTTTCGTACTGCAAGGATAAGGGATGCTTGCAGCATGAAAAATAATGGGATATATTTGTTAAAGTAATTGAAATACTTTGACAGGGCATTTGACACTCGCGGCAGCCGCCAAATGTAAGCAGCCACTTGGCTCGTTGCCCGCGGGAATAAAGGCATGAAAAGGAGGAAATTGATTTGAGGAAACCATACATTGATAACCTGCGGAATTTGACGATTCTGCTTTTATTTCCGGTACATACTTTTATGATCTGGAATGACTTTGGTTCCAAGTTTTACATATGGCAGGGAGAAGAAAAGATATTAAGTACATTGATCGTACTGGTCAATCCCTGGTTTATGCCGGTCCTTTTCGTTTTAGCCGGAATCAGTGCAAGATACGCATTGAAAAAGTACACTGTGGGGGAATTTCTGATTCAGCGGGTAAAGAAGCTGCTGATTCCTTTTTTATTTGGAGTAGTTGCTTTTATTCCTTTTCAGACACTGTATGCGAGAAAATTTTTTGATTATTATGAAGGCGGCATTTTAGAAAACCTGCAATATTTTTTTACCCATCTTACAGATTTTAGCGGATATGACGGCGCATTCACACCAGGACATCTGTGGTTTATTTTGTTTTTATTTCTAATTTCAATTATGGCGCTGGTGCCCTTTCATTTTTTACCATATGAAAGAATAAGTAAAAGGGTGGAGCAGATGCCGGTTTTTGGTGTTTTTTGCTTATTTCTCCCTATATGGCTGATGTATTATCTGGGAAATTTTGGAGGTTACAGTATTGGAAAGAATTTTGCTTTATATTTGGCCGGATATTACGTGTTAAGCAATGATTCTGTAATGGAAAAGCTGGAAAAGAGCATAAAATGGCTCTCCGGTTTGTGTTTGATAGAAACAACTGCATTAGTGGTACTGTATTATAAATTTTCTTATTATGGAGATTTGTGGGTTAATTTTATCGGCTGGAATTGGATTTTAGTTTTGCTGGTTCTGGCAAAAAAATATCTAAATAAATCTACCGGATTTACCAGATATTTTAATAGGGCATCTTATCCTGTTTATATCCTGCATCAGTCAATTTTGGTAGTGCTTGCCTATTATGTAGTTAAAAATGTCAATGGTATTTTTCTTCAGACGGTGTGCATCTGCATGGGAAGCTTTGGATTAACTATATTGGCATATCATCTGATCAGGCAGGTTCCACTTATAAGAAACCTGATAGGAGCCAATAACCCCGCCGCAAGCAGTGGGGCGTGGAATTTGGCAAATTACCCGCAGAAATAAAGGAACGGAAAATATGCCCTATATACTACCTTAGCAAATTATCCCATTTCTGTAGCAAATTGTACCAGTAAGATTTTCTTTTTGGTGTTTCTTCTGTATCATTTGTATCATGACACAGAACAAACCATAGAGGAGGATCGGGGTATGAATTTTTTAGATGGATTTGGGGAGATTGTGAAAAAAATGCCGGATCAGGTGGCAATTGTGGATATGGGAGGCACAAGAAGCACCACCTATCGGGAACTTGATAGAAAAAGCAGGCAGGCTGCGGCTAAGCTTCTCAAGGAAATGGGTGATATCTCGGGAAGAGCAGTTTTAGTATGTATGGACCGGAGAATGGAGTATTTGGCGGCGGAAATCGGAGTTATGATGGCTGGTGCGGCTTATGTGCCGCTGCTTCCAGATTATCCAAGGGAGCGGATTACATATATTCAAAAGGACTGTGAGGCAGCAGGCATCATTGATGCTGCATGGATGGAGGATGTGGGAAAGTTTGAGCCTGTCAGTGAAGTGGCGGCTTTAGATGATGGAAGGGCGCTGATCATTTATACATCAGGTTCTACCGGGCGGCCTAAGGGGATTGTTCACAGGCATACAAGTTTTTGTGCAGGAGTTGAGAGGAATATACAGACCTTTGGGTTTGGGCCGCAGGAGCGTATGGCGGCAATGGCTCCTTTGTCTTTTGTTGCCACATTGTTTGAGTATTTTGCTATTTTTAACAGTGGCGGCTGTGTGCATATTTTATCCGAGGAGGTGCGCAAGGATGTGCGCCTGTTGGAGGATTATTATGCCCAAAAGGAGATCACCTGTGGTTTTATCAGTCCTCAGCTATTGCGTTATTTTAAGAATCATGGAAAGGCCTTAAAAAAAGTAATTACCGGAAGCGAGCGGGTTTCCATGCTGAGTGGTGATGGCTATACCTTATATAATACCTACGGTTTAAGTGAGACGATTCCCGTAGTGTCTTCTTTTATTGTAGAGGCGCCTATGGAGAATACTCCCATTGGAAAGCCGGTGCCGGGAATTGAAATGCTTCTTTTAGATGAAGAAGGGAAAGAAGTTCCTGAAGGCGAGGAAGGAGAAATCTGCGTCCGGGGTACTTTAGGCGAGTGCTATTTAAATCAGGAAGAATTAAGCAGGCGTACATTTATACATCAGGCAGATGGGAAAGTGCTGCTGCATACGGGAGATATGGGAAGAAAACTGCCGGATGGAAATTTTATCTATGTGAACCGCAAAGACTGGATGGTAAAAATCAATGGACAGCGTGTGGAAACCGGCGAAATTGAAATAAGGATGGCAGCAATACCCGGTATAAAAAATGCTGTGGTAAAGGCCTTTGAGGATGAAAACGGGCAGAACTATCTGTGCGGATTTTATGTTGCTGAGAAAGAGATAATGGGTGATAAAATTCGTACATGTCTGAAGGAGGCACTGCCCGATTATATGATCCCCCGCTTTTTAAAAGAGTTAGAGGAGCTGCCTAAAAATGTAAACGGAAAGCTGGACCGGAAGGCGCTGCTGCCGCCGGGAATTTCAGAATATAAGGCGGCATATAAAAAACCGGAAAATGAAATACAGAGCCGGATCTGCAAGGCTTTTGAGGAAATTCTGCATTGCGGCATAGTAGGGATAGAGGATGATTTTTTCCAGTTAGGCGGAGATTCCATCAATGTGTTAAAGCTGATGGAAGTTCTTTTGGGAACGCCTCTTTCGCCAGGGATGGTATTAAAGGGCAGGACGCCGGAAAAAATTGCACTCCTTTTGCAGGAGGAGGCAGACAGGGCAAAGAAGGAAGAAGCCGGCACAGAAATACGGAAATCTTCTGCTGACCGAAAAGAATGGCCCCTTACGGATTCACAAATGGGGGTTTATTTAGAGTGTGTAAATGATCCAAAGAGCAAGATGTATAACATCCCCATGTGCTGTGAGCTTCCACAAAACATTGACCTAGACAGATTCCGGCAGGCTGTGAAACAGGCTGTTGCCATGCATCCGGCATTTGGCGTAAAGATTGTATTAAAAGAGGGAATGCCTGTTATGGAGCTGTGTCCTGAATATATGGAAGCGGCTGTGGAGACCTATGATGCAGGGGAGATTGAAAGGGTAAAGAAGGAATTTGTCCGTCCTTTTGCATTAGGGGAAGAGCCACTTTACCGCATGGCCCTTTGCCGGAATTTCTTTTTGTTTGACGTGCATCACTTAATTTTTGACGGTACTTCGGTGAAAGTGTTCTTAGATGAGATTTCACTTCTTTATCAGGGAAAGGAGCCGAAACCGGAAGATATTTCTTTGATGGATGTGGCTGTATTTGAGGAAACTGTAAAGGATACTCCTAAATACCAGGCAGCCAGAGAATACTTTAAAAATAAGCTGGAGGATGCGGAAGCAGGCGACAGCCTTTTAAAAGACTATAAGCCCAAAACGGTCAGTGCAGAAAGCGGAACAGTCCGCATGGCGCTGGGAGAAGAAATTTCCATCATGCTGGTAGAACAATTTGTAAAGCAGAAGGGAATTTCAGAAAATACCCTGTTTCTGGGTGCCTTTGCCTATGCCCTTGGAAAGTACACAGGGGAAAACAAGAGCCTGTTTTGCACGGTAAACAATGGAAGGCATACGGTGGGGCTTGCAGAGTCTGTGGGAATGTTTGTGCGTACACTTCCCATGTACCAGACCTGGGAAGAAACAGTTACGGTAGAAAGCTATTTACAGGAATTCCAGAAAAGCTTTTATGAAACCATGGAACAGGATGTGATTTCCTTCGGGGAACTGGCAAGAGAGTATGGGATTGCATCAGATATCCTGTTTGTTTATCAGGGCGAAATGTTAAGTGGTTTATATTTGGACGAAAAGCACTATCCGGCGCAGCCTGTTTTTACAGGAGAAGTACAGGCGGATATTTCCGTTATGGTAATGAAGGGACAGGGAGGTTATGAAATTACTCTGGATTACCGGAAAGATCTGTATCGGGAGGAAACAGCAAAGGGATTACAGAGAATGCTGGTACAGACATTAAAGGGAATGCTTTCCTGTCAGAGCCTGAATCAGATTTCTTTGGTTTCGGAATTGGATGTTCAGATTTTGGAGAGTTTTCATGGGAAAGAAGATCCTTTTGACCGGACAAAGACGATTGTGGATTTGTTCCGGGAGCAGGCAAAGCGTACACCGGATGCGGGTGCGGTAATTTATACAGACCGAAGTTATACCTATGGGCAGGTGGATGAGATAACAGACCGTCTGGCCGGCTACATTGGAGGGCTTGGCATTGGCAGGGAGCAGGTGGTATCCGTATTAATTCCACGGTGCGAATATATGGCAATTGCTTCTCTTGGTGTGCTGAAAGCCGGAGCTGCCTACCAGCCTCTTGATCCCAGCTATCCCAAGGAGCGTCTTGGCTTTATGATTCAGGATGCGGATGCACAACTTTTGATTGCAGAGGAAAGCCTTTTACCGCTGGCAGAAGGGTATACCGGAAAGGTTCTTTTGACAAAGGATATAAAAGGGCTTCCCAAAGCAGAAAAACTGCCAAAGCCGCCTAAAATGGAGGATTTGTTTATTCTTCTTTACACCTCCGGCTCCACCGGCGTGCCTAAGGGATGTATGTTGGAGCATGGCAATCTTGCGGCATTCTGCCATTGGTATAAAAACTATTATGACTTACAGCCACAAAGCCGGGTGGCGGCTTATGCCAGCTATGGATTTGACGCACATATGATGGATATTTATCCGGCGCTGACTTCTGGTGCAGAGGTCTGCATTATTGATGAATCCATCCGCCTGGATTTAAATGAGCTGAACCGGTATTTTAAGGAGCAGAAAGTAACCCATGCCTTTATGACAACCCAGATCGGGCGTGCTTTTGCCACAAGCGTAAAATGTGATAATTTAAAGTATTTGTCTATGGGCGGGGAGGCATTGACTCCCTTTGCGCCGGAAGGGACGACAAAATATTATAATTTATATGGGCCTACCGAATGCACGGTTCTTTCCACAGCTTATCGTTTACAGGAATATGAGGAAGATCTGCCCATTGGAAAACCCCTCTCCAATATGCGGCTTTATGTGGTGGATTCTTTTGGAAGAAGGGTTCCTGTAGGTGTTCCGGGAGAACTTTGCATTTCAGGCTGTCAGGTATCCAGAGGTTATTTGAACCGCCCGGAAAAGACAGCGGAGGCATATTCCTTAAATCCTTTCTGTGAATTGGAAGACTACCTGAGAATGTACCATACCGGAGATATTGTGCGTTTCCTTCCTGATGGAAATGTTCAGTTCATAGGCCGGAGAGACGGTCAGGTAAAGATAAGGGGATTCCGTATTGAACTGACGGAAGTGGAAGAAATTATACGCAGATTCCCGGGCATTAAGGACGCCACAGTGGCAGCCTTTGATGAGCCTTCCGGGGGAAAATATATTGCCGCTTATGTGGTATCCGACGAGCAGGTGGACATTGAAAAAATGAATGCCTTTATTGAGGAGAGCAAGCCCCCTTATATGGTTCCGGCAGTGACCATGCAGATTGAGAAGATTCCTTTGAACCAAAATCAAAAGGTGGACAAAAGAGCGCTTCCTAAGCCGGAGCGGAAAAAAGAAGAGTTAGTGCCTCCTAAGGGGCAGGTACAGGAAAAACTTTTTGAATGTGTGGCAGAGGTGATTGGACACAGGGATTTTGGCGTATCCACAGATATCTATCGGGCCGGACTTACTTCTATTGGTGCGGTAAAGCTTACTGTACTTATTTCGGCAGCTTTTGAGGACGCAGTGGTGCGCAATAAGGATTTAAAAGAAAATAATACCATAGAAAAACTGGAAAAATTCCTTTTAAGCGGACAGAAAAAGGAAGTGTTTGAGCTGCTGGAGGATTATCCGCTGACGCAGACACAGAATGGTATTTTTGTAGAATGTGCAGCCAATCCGGGCAGCACGATCTATAACATTCCATTTTTATTCCGGCTGGATGAAAAGGTGGATCTTTTAAGGCTGAAAAAGGCCATAGAGGATACCGTTGAGGCCCATCCGTATATAAAGGCCACATTACATATGGACGAGGAAGGCGAGATCAGGCTAAAGAGAGAGGATCAGGCTCCTTTTGCTGTTGAAATAGAAAACTTCATTTCAAAGGACGAACTGGTGCGTCCTTACCAGCTTTTAGAAGAAAGGCTGTTCCGTATTGCGTTGTATGAGACCGGGGAGGGAAATTATCTGTTCCTCGAATTCCATCATATTATCAGCGATGGTACCTCCTGCGGTATTTTCATTCAGGATATGAACGCTGCTTATGCTGGAAAGAAGTTGGAAAAGGAAAGATTTTCCGGTTTTGAGGCTTCCCTTGTGGAGGAAAAGGCACTGCAGGGAGAGGAGTATAACCGTGCAAAGGCCTATTATGATTCTATTTTCTCCGGCTGCGATACGGATTTCCTTCCTTCTAAAGATAAGCAGAAAAAACCATCCGAAGCAAAGCAGGAAGCGGCAGGGGAAGTATCCGGTACAGCGGGATTATACAGCCGGAATATACCTGTGGATATGGATGCGCTGTATAGTTTCTGCGAGAAACAGCAGGTTACATTAAATGCGTTGTTTACTGCGGCTTTTGGTTTTGTGACGGGGCGGTATGTGTATAAAGATGAAGCTGTTTTCACTACTATTTACAATGGCAGGAATGATTCCAGACTTTCTTCTATTATCAGTATGCTGGTAAAGACGCTTCCGGTGTACTGCAATATAGATGGGGAAAGAGAGGTTGCCGGTTATCTGAAAGAAACCGGTGAGCAGCTTTTAAACAGCATGAATGCGGATATTTACTCCTTTGCGGAAATCAGCAGGGCTTATGGCATTAAGGCGGACATTCTGTTTGCATTCCAGGGGGATAATTTCCAGTTTGAAGAGATTGCAGGGGAAAAGGCGGTTTTGGAACCAATGCGGCTGGATACTGCAAAAGCGCCTCTTTCGGTGGATGTAGTAGTAAATGGAAACGAGATCTGCTATCAGGTGGAATACAGAAACGATCTGTATGAAGAAGAGACTGTGGCAGGACTGGTGGACGCTCTGGCAGTTACAGTGGAAGAGTTCCAGACCAGAAAATTCTTAAAAGAAGTTTGTATGGTCAGCGATAAGGCACGTCATGAACTGGAAGGATATAATGAGACAGATTATCCTGTTGAGCAGACCACAGCCAATCTTCTTTTTGAGCGTCAGGCAGCACTTTATCCTGAAAAAACAGCAGTGATTGCCAACGGGGAGATACGTACCTTCCGTGAGTTAAATGAAAATGCCAATAAAATAGCTAACCGTCTGTTGGAGATGGGCTTATCCACAGATCAAATGGTAGGTGTGATGATGCCCCGGACGGTGGATGTTTATGCGGCAAGACAGGGGATCATGAAAGCAGGCGGGGCCTTTGTGCCTATTGATCCGGAGTACCCTGATGAGAGAATTTCTTATATTCTGGAAGATTCAGGGGCGAAGTTTGTCATCATGCCAAGGGAATTAATTACCCAGCGCAGTCAACTGCTTGCCGGGCTTGCTGCAAAGGCGCTTGAACTGGAAGCACTTTTGGCAGAAGGCGGCAATATCCAAAATCCCAAGGTGGATATAAGGCCAGAGAATCTGTGCTATTGTATTTATACTTCCGGTTCTACCGGAAAGCCCAAAGGGGTTATGATCGAACATCGCAATCTGGTCAACTATGTGGATGACAACCCAGTTAACGCAGAGGCCCACTCTTATGTGCAGAATGCGGCAGTGTCTTTGGCTTTTGCGGCAATTACCTTTGATGTATCCATACTGGAGGAATGTATTCCGCTGTATCATGGAATTACAGTCTGCATGGCAAATGAGGAGGAAATCCATAATCCTCTTGCCCTTTCAGAGTTAATTTTGGAGCATGGGGTAAATATGGTGACTTGTACACCTTCCTTCCTTACCAATATTATTGATATGCCGGAAATGCGGCAGTCCCTGTCACAGATCAGGGTATTTAATGTTGGTGCAGAAGCATTTCCTGATGCCCTTTATGGGAAAATTATGGCCCTTGGATCAAATCCTTTGGTATATAACGGATATGGCCCTACGGAAACCACCATCGGATGCGCTTTTGAACAGGTAACGGGAGAAAAGATTACCATAGGAAAGCCGATGGCAAATATCAGGATGATGATGATTGATAAATACAGAAATCTTCTTCCAGCCGGTGCGCCGGGAGAGCTGCTTATCATAGGAAATGGCGTAGGCAGAGGCTATGTGGGCAAACCGGAACTGACGAAAGATAAGTTTATTTCCTTTGAGGGCAGAAAAGCTTATCGGAGCGGTGACCTTGCAAGATGGAACCATCATGGAAAAATTGAGTTTATGGGGCGTATGGATAATCAGGTCAAGCTGCGCGGACTTCGGGTGGAATTGGATGAAATTGAGAATGTGATGAATCAGTATCCAACGGTGAAGTCAAGTGTGGTTCTTGTGAAAGAAAAGGACTCCAATCAATTCTTATGCGGTTATTTTGTTGCAGAGGAAAAGGTGGACCAGCAGAATCTGACCTGCTTTATGCAGAAATACTTAACCCCTTACATGGTGCCGGGCGTGTTAATGCAGTTAGAGGAACTGCCCCTTACCAACAATGGCAAGGTGGATAAAAAAGCCCTTCCAGAGCCGGAATATACCCAGGAAAAGAAAAACTATGCAGCGCCTGTTACCAAGCTGCAGGGTAAATTGTGTGATATTTTTGCAATGGCTCTTGGCGTAGAGCAAATTGGAATTGAAGATGATTTCTTTGAAAACGGAGGCACTTCCCTGTCTGCGTCAAAGGTGGCAATGAAGTGCATGAGCGCAGGAATCGGGGTATCCTATGCGGATTTGTTTGAGTACAAGACGCCTCTTGCCTTAGAACAGCACATTCTGGCAAAGGAAGGTCAGGGGGAACGAAAAGAGCAGACTTTAGTAAAGAAGAAAGAGCAGGATCTATTGGAGCAGACTTTAGCAAAGAATGTAATAGAAAATGTAGATGAGATTCATCCAGCAGATTTGGGGAATGTGCTTTTGACGGGAGCAACTGGTTTCCTTGGAGCACATATCTTAAAGACCATGATTGAAAGCTGTGACAATAAGATTTATTGTCTGATGCGGAAGGGCAATGCGCCTTCTTTGGAAACCAGGCTGAAAAGTATGCTTGTGTATTATTTCAGCAACCCTTATGAAGAACTTTTTGGAGACAGAATTGTTGTGATTGAGGGAGACATTACAGATGGGGATAAGGTGAATGAGCTAGGGCAGTATGATTTTGCCAAGGTAATTAACTGTGCAGCCTGTGTGAAGCATTTTTCAGCAGATGATACGCTGGAAATCGTAAATTATCAGGGCGTTCTTAATCTGATCCGCTTGTGCAAGGAAACAAAAAGAGAGCTGATTCAAATATCTACTGTAAGTGTTGCCGGAGAAAATGTAGGAGAAAAATTCCCCAAGGAAAAGAAGCTGCACGAAAACGAGTTGGACTTTGGGCAAAGCATATCCAATAAATATATTGATACTAAGTTCCGTGCGGAAAAGGCAGTTCTGACAGCGGTGGCAGAAGGGATGAAGGGACAGGTGATCAGAGTAGGAAACCTGATGAGCCGCTCCAGCGATGGAGAGTTTCAAATTAATTCCGTTACCAATGGATTTATGCGTACCCTGCGTGGATATGTGGCCCTTGGCAAGTTCCCTGTTTCCGGGCTGGATATGCCGGCGGAATTTTCACCGATTGATTCTACAGCAGAGGCAATCGTAAAGCTTGCCGGAGCAAAGGGAGCATTCACTGTATTTCATGCTTACAGCAGCTATGTGATTCAAATGGCGGATGTGATTGAGCAGATGAATGCTTTAGGGATTGCAATTGAAACGGTAAGTGATGGAGAGTTTCAAGAAGCTCTTGGAAAAGCACTGGAGGATGAAAATAAAAATGAACTGATTTCCGGACTGATTGCCTATCTGCCAGGGGATGAGGATGCAGGCGGCGTTTATATTGATGCGGATAACAGCTTCACAACAAAAATACTTTACCGGCTTTCATTTAAGTGGCCTATGCCGGATAAGGATTACTTGAAAAATGCCCTAAAAGCATTGGAAACATTAGGATTTTTTGACGGTAGAATTTAGAGTAATTGGTGTTTTCATGAGTCTGTTAAAGACTCATGGGAACCCTTTGAAATGGAGAAGATATGGAAAGAAACGGTTTTTTGATCAATAAAAAAATCCACCAATATATTCTGCCAGGGGTGCTGATGACGGTTGCCATGCAGCTTGGCAATGTGGTGGATGGCATGATTGTGGGTAATCTTTTGGGGCCTGATGCAATGGCAGCCATTGAGCTTTCCATGCCGGTACTTTTAATTTTACAGATGCCGGCGCTGATGCTGGCAATGGGAGGGGCGGCTGAGGCGGCTGTACTTTTGGGAAAGCGGAAGATGAGGGAAGCTGACGGGGTTTTTACAGCATCCCTTTTATCAGGTGCTTTGCTGTCTCTTATTTTTGTACTGTTTACGCCTTTTCTTCCACATGGACTGGCTTTAGCCCTTGCCGGAAATCAGCAGATGGCCGCTTTGGTAGAACCCTATATAGCGGTAAATTTTGGCGGAATTCCTGTTTTGACGCTGGCAATTATTTTTTGTTATTTTATGAATGCGGATAGCCATCCAAAGTTGGGAAGTGCACTTTTTATAATTGCAAACGGTGTAAATCTGGTATTGGATTTTCTGCTGATCAAAGGATTTCATATGGGGATGGCAGGAAGTGCCCTTTCTACCATAATCGGATATCTGGCGGGAATGGTGACAGTTGTATTTTATTTCCGGTCAGGCCAACGGATGTTAAGGATTTTATCTCCTGAAAAAACTCCGGGAGGAGTATTGCAATGGGTAAAAGCTGCGGCCCGCTCTGGTATTCCCAGCGCTGCCTTTACCCTTATGTCCGCTTTAAAATCTGTGGTGATTAATTCAGCAATTGTAAGGTTTTTGGGAAATGATTCTATGGCGGTTTATTCGGTCTGCGCCAATGCGGTGCTGATTGCAGAGCTGTGTGTGGGAGGCGTGATTGGACTAGTTCCCAACATTGCCGGAATTCTTTATGGAGAAAAGGATTATTTTGGAATCCGGGTTCTTTGTAAGAAGGTATTGATATACAGTTATCTTGCCATTTTTGGTCTTCTGATTTTGTTTTTTGCCTTTCCAGAGGGAATTGCAGGGCTTTTTGGCATTACACAGGGAAAAATGCTTGTAATGTGTAAGACAGCGCTTCGCATTTTTGCCTGCGGCTTTCCTTTTTATGTTTATAATAAATTTTTAATGTCCTATTATCAGACCATTTTACAGCCGGGATTATCCACGTATATTACGGTGCTTCAGGGCTTTGTGGTGGTAGTGCCCTTTACCCTGGCCGGTATATTCTGGCTGGGGCTTGAGGGAGTATGTTTTGCAGCAGTGGTAAGCGAAGCCTTGACCATTTTGCTTGGGATACTCTTTCGGATATGGGGGCAGCATGCCGGAAAATTTCCTTCAGGCGGCAGGTATATGCTTCCAAAGATAAAGGAGGAAAGGTGCTTTGATTTTTCCATAGAAAACCACTTGGAAGATGTGATCCGCCTGAGGGATACTTTGTTTTCCTTCTGTGAGGAAAACCGCATTGATGAAAAGGACGCTAATCTGATCGGGCTGGCATTGGAGGAAATTTGTGCCAATATTGTCCGTTATGGTTACCAGCGGGATAAAAAGAATTATATGGATATCAGTTTTACCATACAGGATGGCAGCTATCTTTTGCGGGTACGGGATGATGGGGTGCCTTTCAATCCATTGGAATATGAGACAGAAACAGAAGGGCCGGTGGTGGGAGGAATTGCACTGATCCGAAAAATCATGTCAGATTTTCAATACATGCGGGTGTTGGATATGAATAATACAATTATGGAGTTGAAGATAGGAAGGAGACAAGGTGGATGAAAAGGAAAATCCCATTGCCCATGATGCCTTCACTTGCCACTCTGCATAAGCTAAATGTAGAAGAATATGCTGCCAGTGTTTACTGGATGGATGCAAGGGAGCTGGAAAAGGATGCTTTGTTTTCCAAATGTTATGAATTGGTTTCTTATGCAAGACGCCAAAAGATAGATTCTTATTTGTTCGGAAGAGATAAACGTTTGTCTTTAGGTGCAGGAATCCTGATGGATCAGGGACTGTGCGCTTATGGGCTGCGGGAAAAAGAGGTTTCAGTGTCCTATGGGAAAAATGGAAAACCGCGTCTGCTTGGACATCCCCATATCCATTTTAATTTGTCTCATTCCGGAGACAGAGTGTTAGCAGTATTTGCAGGCAGGGATGTAGGATGCGACATTGAAAAGATACAAAATGCGGATCTGCCATTGGCGGCGGAGTTTTTTACGGAAGGAGAATATGCTTATATTGTAGGGAAAAAAACGAAAAAAGAGCGTGACGAAGCTTTTTATCGTATATGGACGCTGAAGGAAAGCTTTTTAAAAGCAACAGGGAGTGGACTTACGATTCCTCTGAATTCCTTTGAAATCAGGATACTGGAAGATGAGAAGATTGACCTTTGCCAAAAGGTGAATCATAAGACATATTATTTTAAAGAGTATGGGTTTGAAGAATATCGCGGGGCGGTTTGCTTTCAGGGCAGCCGCCCTTAAAATCATTTTCCGGTGAAAAATATCAATATCGACCTATATTTGAAGCAAAATTGTATATAGAATTAAAGAAGGGCGGAGGGTACAATAAAAACAAAATAGAAGGTACTAATTTCTGTGGGAAAACCTGTTGGCAGACAAAGCAAAAATATTGTGGCAGGAAGGAAAGAGTGAAAGGAGCATGGTTATGAATATGAAGAAATGGACCAGAGTAATGTATCAACCTAATTTGCCTTTAAGGGACGGCAAGTATGTGACTGCATCAAAAGAGCATATTTTGCTTTCAAAAAAGGCTGCTGGTGAAGGTATGGTGCTTTTGAAAAATGAGGATGGTCTTTTGCCCCTTCGGGAGGGAAGCCGGGTGGCGCTTTTTGGAAAGGGAAGTTTTGATTATGTAAAAGGGGGCGGAGGAAGTGGAGATGTATCCTGCGCTTATGTGCGTAATTTATATGACGGTTTTAAAATGTTAAGTGGAATTAGTATTTACGAACCTTTGTCAGATTTTTACCGGAAAAATATAAAAGAACAATATGAAAGCGGCTCAGCACCGGGAATGACAGTAGAACCAGAATTAGGAAAAGAACTTTTAGAGGGCGCGGCAGCGTATGCCGATACTGCAATTTTTGTATTAAGCCGCTTTTCAGGGGAAGGCTGGGACCGATCCAGCATTGAATACAGCGTAGAATTTAACCCTTGGGGAGATGAGACTTCCATGCCTAAAACAGCAGGAAAGATTTTTCCTGACGGAGACTTTTATCTGACCAGAGAAGAGAAAACGCTTTTAGAACAGATCAAAAGCAAGTTTGACAGAATTGTTGTGGTATTGAATGTGGGCGGAGTAATAGATACTTCGTGGATCAAGGAAGATAACCAGATTGGGGCGGCGCTTCTGGCATGGCAGGCAGGAATGGAAGGCGGTCTGGCAATGGCAGAGATTTTGGCAGGAAAGGAAAACCCTTCCGGCAGACTGCCTGACAGCTTTGCAGCAAAATTAGAGGATTATCCTTCTACGGAAGGATTCCACAAGTCACCGGAATATGTGGATTATACAGAAGACATTTATGTAGGGTATCGGTATTTTGAAACCATTCCGGGGGCAAAAGATAAGGTTTGTTATCCTTTTGGCTATGGCTTATCTTACACACAATTTGAAATAAAGGTGCAAAAGGCAATGGAGCAGCAGGGAAAAATTATCCTTTCCGTGCAGGTCACCAACACCGGGAAAATGGCTGGAAAAGAAGTTGTGCAGGTATATTACAGCGCACCTAAAGGGTGCCTGGGCAAGCCTTATAGAGCACTTGCGGCATTTGCTAAAACAAGGCAGCTTCTTCCGGGAGAGAGCCAGGTGGTAACCCTTGATTTTGCAAAATCAGATATGGCTTCCTATGATGATTTGGGTAAAATTGCAAAATCTGCTTATATATTTGAAAAGGGAACTTATGAATTTTATGTGGGCAGTTCGGTAAGAGAGGTAGAAAAAGTTGATTTTACAGTTACAGTGGAAACAGATGAAGTGGTGCAGCAGCTTACTGCAAAGGCAGCGCCGACCAGCCTGAAAAAACGTATGCTTTCAGACGGAACCTATGAGGAACTTCCTCTTTCCAAAGCCAATGATCCTAACGAATGTGTTCTGGAAAAAATGATTCCTGGTACAGAAGAAGCATTGGCGCCAGAGGTAAGGCCAAGGGGACGTTATCTGCTTATGAAGCCTTATGGGGAAGGAGTAAGGCCATTGATTGATGTGGCAGAGGGCAGACTTTCTATAGAGGAGTTTATGACGCAGCTAAGTGAGGATGACCTGATTGAACTCCTTGGCGGACAGCCTAATACTTCCGTGGCCAATACCTATGGTTATGGAAATCTGCCAGAATATGGTGTGCCGAATCTTATGACAGCAGACGGACCTGCGGGGCTTAGAATCAACCCGGATTGTGGAATACACACGACAGCATGGCCCTGTGCAACGCTTCTTGCATCCACCTGGAACCAGGAACTGGTGGAAGCGGTAGGAAAGGCCGGAGGAGAGGAAGTAAAGGAAAATAATATTGCAGTATGGCTGACGCCTGCGGTTAATATTCACAGAAGCCCTCTTTGCGGAAGGAATTTCGAATATTATTCGGAAGATCCTTATCTTACCGGAAAAATGGCGGCGGCAATGGTAAGAGGAATCCAGTCAGAGCATATTGCAGCGGCAGTAAAGCATTTTGCCTGCAATAATAAGGAAACTAACCGGAAGCACTGCGACTCCAGGGTATCGGAACGCGCCCTTCGGGAAATTTATTTAAAAGGATTTGAAATCATTGTAAAGGAGGCTGATCCCTGGGTGATCATGTCTGCCTATAATGTGATTAATGGGCATCGTGCGTCGGAAAACAGAGAACTCCTTGAGGATATTTTGCGTGGAGAGTGGGGCTTTAAAGGGATGGTTACCAGCGACTGGTGGACCAGAGGAGAGCATTATAAGGAAATTAAAGCCGGCAATGATGTGAAAATGGCAACAGGTTTTCCGGAAAGAGTAAAAGAGGCAATGGAAAAAGGCGCTCTTTCAAGGGAAGATCTGGAAAGATGCGCAAGACGTGTGCTGGAACTTGTCTTAAAGATGGATTGACAGAAGATATTTCATTTAAAAATACTTGTAAGTCATGCATGGATATGCTATGCTTTGACTGGAATAATACTGTAATGTGTTACAGATTTGATCTGGACGACAGTTTTTTGGACCGCCGGGGCGGGAAGAATTTCCCGCCATTTCTGTTAGTTGAGGAATACAAATGAGGGAATTAAGCGTTCATAAAAATAAATTAATTGCAACAGGAATTATTCTACTGGCAGCAGGATTGGTTATTGTTTTAATGGAAATAGTAATATCAAAAAGTCGTATGCAGGGTCCATTTGTATTTGAAAATTTAAAACCGGAGGAAATCCGAGGGAATATCATTGTAGAAGCGGCAATAGATACTAACTTTGGCAGTTATATGGAAGAATATGCGTATGATTATTATGGCTTTACGACTGTCTCTAGCATTTATTATGTGATATGGACCGGAGATGCTTATTCGGAAAGTTATAAATACATGGGAATTAAAGTTCCGTCTAATCAACGGGCTGTTATGGATAAAATTGCAGAGGCAACTTATGAAGGAAGCTATGTGGGTGAGAGAGAGTATACAGGGGTAATCTGTATGATGGGCGAGGAGGAGTATCAGTATTTTAAGGAATATTTCCAAAAGTCAGGTCTTAGTGAAGAAGAAATAGAGGAAAAAACAATACCGTATTATATCAATCTGTGTTGTCCAATCCAGAAAGATGAAGGTAGAATTTATTTGGTATTTGTTGTGGCTGGCGCTATTCTTTTCTTAATAGGAGTCTGGAAAGGCAAGAGATAGCCTGATTATTATACAAATCGTATGGGAGGGAGACCATTGTTAGAGGAACTGAAAAAGAAGAGTATTAAAAAATCATTATTTTTAGTGATTATCCTGATTGGAATAGGTGCTGTACTGATTGGGATAGAACTTTCAAGTGCGGCGGCAATGATACGCGGGCCTGTTGTATTTGAAAGCTTAGAGCCGGATGAGATCAATAGCAGCTATCTGGTAAACGCGTCCATTGATACCAATTTTGGCGCATTTATGGAGCGGTATGAGACCAACACCAAAACCCATTATTCCCGGACGACGGATGTGTATTATGTAATATGGACCGGAGATGCTTATGCAGAAGAATATAAATATATGGGACTTAAAGTGCCGGCATCCCAGGAATCTGCAATGGAAAAAGTTGCAGACGCAACCTATTATGAGGAATACATAGATCCCGTTGAATATACCGGCGCTATCAGGAAAATGTCGGCAAAAGAGAGGGAATATTTTGAAGAGTATTTTAAAGATGCAGGCTGGAGTGATGAGGAAATTGCAGAGTATACGCTTCCTTACTACATTAATGTAGGAGCATTGACTGGGGGTGCTGCTGTTTCTGCATGGATTTTCCTGGCAGCAGGTGTGGCATTATTTCTTGCGGGAGTGCTGCGGCTTATCTACGTATTGCGTGGAGGATGCCTGAAAACTTTTAAAAAGGAGCTGGAAACGATTGGCATAGGAGAGCATGAATTAGAAAGCGAATACGCAGGCGCACGCACCTTTGGTAATAAAAGCGAGATACGAATTGGCAGGCGTCTTACCTTTTTCGTTCTAGGCGCCAATCCTCATGTACTTCCCAATGATAAGATTGTTTGGGCTTTCCAGAGAACCACCACACACCGGACAAATGGAATCAAAACGGGAACTACCTATGAGGTAGCTTTAAAAAATTATGAGAAAAAGAATTTCCAAATTTCAGTGCCAAATGAACAAACCGGACAGGAAATCTTGCAGTATATTGTTGAGGCAATGCCCTGGGTGGTAGTTGGATACAACAATGATTTGAACAAACTGTTTTCGAGTGATTATCAAAATTTCCTTCAGATCCGCTACAATCAGGTTCCTCGTGATCCCTATGCAGACTTTTCAGCGGGTGAAACCATAGGACAGTAACAGATGGGTAAAGAAAAACCCCTTTTATTAGACAAAATTAGTCTGATAAAAGGGGTTTTATTTAAGGATTTTTTAATAATCTGTCCGCTATAATAGCATTATGCCGGTAAACAAGACTACTGTTTTTGCGCAAAAACAGTGGGGAAATGAGGAACCATATGCTTCTGCATATATTAAAAAAGGATTTAAAAAGAAAGCATTCTATGAATATTATTCTTTTGTTGTTTGTTATTATGGCGGCTGCTTTCCTTGCCAGCAGTGTGAGCAATCTGATTACCATACAGGGCGCTGTCACTTCCTTTCTGGAAATGGCGGAAACACCAGATTTCATCACCATTGCTTTAAGTGAAGAAGAAAAAAGCGACATTGACACATTTTTGAAGGATTGTGCATATGTAACTGAATATGAGGTGATCGACTGCCATACGATCATGGAGGATGAAATCGAGATCATATCCTGTGCAAACGATCCGGGCAGACATAAGTACGAAAAGGGAAATACAGTCTGTATAGAAACCGTCCCAGAGCATTTAATGAAGGTATTTGATCAGGAAGGACGTCTGTTTACCTTAAAAGAAGGAGAAATTGCAATTCCCAAACTACAGGCCGAGCTCAATAACCTTCAGGTGGGGGATATTCTTAAATTAAGCTGTGGTGATAAGCAAAGAGAATTTACCATTAAGCTGATTGTAAAAGATGCAGTGTTTGGAACCCAGTTTATGGGGTTTAAAAGATTATTTGTCTCTGATCAGGATTATGAGTGGCTGTATGGTGATTCAATGTCCGTCCATACCCTGTTATATGGAGTTAATTATGAGGATAAAGATGCTTTCATGAGTGAATTTAATCAGGAAAATTTCCAGGTGGTAAGCAGTGTGGATGGGGGCACGATTAAAATGTGCTATGTATTTGATATGCTGATAGCGGGTATTTTATTGGTGGTAAGTATATGTCTGATTTTAATCGCCTTTTTGGTACTGCGATTTACCATTGTATTTACATTGCAGGAGGATTATAAAGAAATCGGTGTTATGAAAGCAATTGGGATCAGTGACATGGGCATAAAGGGCATTTATCTGCTGAAGTATTTTGCAATAGCCTTATTCGGTTCAGCGGTTGGACTGATTTTAAGCTTTCCCTTTGAAAAGCTTTTACTTTTTAAGACAATGGCAAATCTGGTGGTGCAGGATGTGGAAAGCAGGGCGGAGATTAATCTTTTGTGTGCAGCAGCAGTGATTTTTGTAGTAATTTTATTTTGTTATAGTACCACTGGAAAAGTAAAAAAATTTACAGCAATTGAAGCAATTCGTAATGGGGGAAATGGAGAGCGTTTTTCAAAAGGAAGTCTGCTTTGCCTTCATAAAACAAGGAAAATGCCGCCTTTTGTTTATCTGGCATGTAATGATGTACTCAGTAATATGAAACAGTATCTGGTACTGACAGTAATCTTCTGCATGGGAACTTTATTGATTTTGATTCCTCTTAAGGCAATTCACACGCTTAAAGATAAGAATATCATTCGAAGCTTTAATATGCAGCCGGCTTCTGCTTTTATTGATTCGGGAAATATGGAAAAATATATTGGGGAGAAAGATGACACTTTACTTATTTCCGATTTAAACCAGGTCAAAGATGCGCTAAAGGCAAAGGGAGTAGAAGCGGAAGTATGGCTGGAAAAGGAATATGTGGTTTCCTGTTATGGATCAGATCCAGAAAGGCTATGTAACTACTATACCTCTCAGCTTATCGGAAAGGAAGAAGAGGACTATGATCTGATAGAAGGAAAACTTCCGGTTTTTCCTAATGAGATAATGGTCACAGAAAAAACAGCAGAGGAGCTGGGGGTAGGAATAGGAGATTATGTATATTATCAATATCCAGACAGGGAGGAAGCATTTCTTGTTACTGGACTTTATCAGAGTATGATGAATATGGGAAATGGTTTTCGGGTAAGCCAAAAGGCTGTATTTGAAAGTCAGTATCTTGGCGGATTATTTGTCATACAGGTAGAACCTGTAGACGATATGGAGGAGGAAGAATTAAAGGAATTGCTTCACCAGCTTTTTCCTGCTTACAAGATCAGTACAGGCAATGAATATATAAGCAGCATGATTGGAGGCGTTTTAGATCAAATGGATGCCTTGCAGATGCTTTTAAGCGGTGTGGTGCTTTCCATTAATGTGCTGATCACAGTACTGATGATGAAAACACTGATTACCAAGGAAAGAGGGGAAATTGCCATTTTAAAAAGTATTGGCTTTTCTGATCAGGCAATAAAAGGATGGCAGAGTATCCGCATTTTGATTGTGCTTGGTGCAGCTATCTTTTTCGGAACACTGCTTTCTGAACCGCTGTCTCAGCTATCCCTTGGGCCGATTTTTGGAATGATGGGCGCTCCCAGTATGAAGCTAATTACCCGGCCTTTTGAGGCATATGTGGTTTATCCGGTTATTATGCTTGGCGTTACCGGAACTGCTGCATACTTATGTGCTTCTTCCATCAAAAAAGTTGATTTGAAAGAAATAAATACGGTAGAATAAGAAAGGGGAAAAATAATGAATCAGCTTGCAGTAAAAGATTTATGTAAAACATATATAGTGAATAAACGTCCCAATAATGTACTTCGAAATATCAGCCTGAATATAGAAGAAGGGGAAATGGCGGCCATAATGGGGCCTTCAGGATCAGGAAAATCTACGCTTCTATATACGGTAAGTGGAATGGACAGCGCAACCGCAGGAAAGATATCCTTTTTTGGAAAAGAAATAGAGGGATTAAGTGCTAAGGAAATGAGCAGAATACGTTTGACTCAAATGGGATTTATCTTTCAACAAATGTATTTATTAAAGAATTTGACGATCTATGATAATATTGTTTTACCAGCCTACCAGGCGGATGGGGGAAGAAAAAACAGGGAAAGAATCAATGAGCGCGCAAGGGAATTAATGCGCAAGCTGGGAATTATTGAAATAGCGGAAAATGATATTACAGAGGTTTCAGGCGGGCAGCTTCAGAGGGCCTGTATTTGTAGGAGCCTTATTAATCAGCCGAAAATGATTTTTGCAGATGAGCCTACAGGCGCCTTAAACCAGCAAAATTCTAAAGAGGTTATGAAGGAGTTGAACCGGATCAATAAAGAGGGCACTACTATCATGCTGGTCACTCACGACAGCAAAGTGGCTGCCAAATGCGACAGAGTGCTTTACATTGAAGATGGTTCGATCAAAGGGGAAATGAGTCTTGGGAAGTTTGAAGAAGAAAAGCTGCGGGAAAGAGAACGGAAGCTTTCAGGATGGCTTTTGGAAATGGGATGGTAGGAGCAGGTGATGGTGGATATTCTTCTTGTGGAAGATCATAAAGAACTGGCGCAGCTGATTGCTACTTTTTTAAAAAGAGCCGGGTACCTTGTGGAAATCGTGGAAAGCGGCGAGCAGGCCCTTAAATTTTTAGAGGTAAATACTGCGAAACTGATTCTTTTAGATGTAATGCTGCCGGGAATGGATGGTTTTGGTTTTTGTGCGGCACTGCGGCAAAAACGCAATACGCCTGTTATTATTTTAAGCGCGAAAGTGGATAAGGAAGATAAGATGAATGGATTTGCCCAAGGGGCGGACGACTATGTGGAAAAGCCGGTAGATATGGATATACTGCTTGCCAGAATCAGCGCCCTTATGCGGAGAAATTATGACTTAAAGAAGGATAGTATGTTGATTTATTCTGGAGCAGTCTCCATAGATAAGGATGCCAAGCAGGCTTTTTTTCATGGAAAAGAAATTCAGCTTACAGTGAAAGAGTATGAACTTCTTCTTTTACTGGTTCAAAATCCTGGCAAAACTTTGCGCAAGGAATATTTATTTGACCAGATCTGGGGAGCGGACAGCTTTAGTGAGAATCAAACGCTTACTGTACATATTAAAATGCTGAGGGACAAGATCGAGGAGGAGCCTAAAAGTCCCAAAAGGATAAAAACGATCTGGGGCGTAGGGTATAAATATGAAGAAAATTAACCGTTTAATCATTTTGTTTTCCGCTGTTTATGTGGGATTGTTTTTGGCAGCAGAGCTTATTTTAAGCAGGCAGGTGAAAGAAACAGGAAGAGAATATCTTGTGGAGGTAAACCGGATCATGAGAGGCATGGAAGAGCAGGGAGGCTTTTTCATGCCTGATTTACAGGGGATGGAACAAATTGTCAGGGTTACATTTTTAAAAGATGCGGACATAGCAGAGATGAAATCCTTTTTTCAGGCGGAAAATGGACTTGAAATCCACATAGAACCCCTTTTTATTTCGGGAGAATTGGTTGGATTTGTACGGTTTGATTGTAAAAGTATGATAGACATAAAAAGTGAAATGAGGATTTTTGAGGGGATGGTCTTATTTGCCGGCATTTTTACAATTGCAATTCTCCTTTTTGTTAAAATAAAAATAGTAAAGCCCTTTGCTGCTTTAAACAGGCTTCCCTATGAATTGTCTAAAGGGAGGCTTGATACTGAAATTTTGGAAAATAAGGACCGTTTTCTGGGAAAGTTTATGTGGGGGATTTCTATGCTGCAGGATCATTTGCAGGAATCGCAGATGAAATCCATGCACCTTGAAAAAGAAAAAAAGCTTTTACTTCTATCCATTTCCCATGATATCAAAACACCTTTAAGCACTATTAAATTGTATGCGAAAGCACTTAAGGAGGGCGTGTATGATACCAAAGAAAAACAGGAGGCAGCAGCGCGTCAGATAGAGAAACTGTCTGGAGAAATTGAAAGTCATGTAAAGGCAATTGTTTCCTCATCCAGTCAGGAAATTGTGCATGTGGAAGTAAATATATCAGAGTTTTATTTAAAAGACCTTGTGGAAATGATCCGGGAGTATTACAGGCCGAAATGCCGGCTGGCAATGATAGAGCTTATCATTGGAAATTTTGACAATAAACTGATAAAGGGCAGTATAGACAGTACCTTTGAGGTGGTGGAAAATGTGATGGAAAATGCTTTTAAATATGGAGATGGAAAAAAGATCAAGATCAGTTTTTATGAGGAAGAGTACTGTCAGTTAATCAGGATAAGCAATACAGGACTATGTGTAAAGCAAGAAGAAATGCCTCATCTTTTCGACAGTTTTTATAGGGGAAGTAATGTGGGAGATAAGACAGGAAACGGACTGGGGCTTTATATCTGCCGGGAGATCATGCAAAAGATGGAGGGAGAAATTTTTGCAGGCAGGGATGATACAGGGATGAGTTTTCATCTGGTTCTGCCCATGATATCCTGAGTACTGCTTTTTGCGGCAATGCGCCTGGCGGTAGAAACGGGGCATTTGATGAATAGCGGAAACAGGCTAAATTTTAGTTGACAAATACGAGATAAAGTAATATATGTATATATCAGAGTATATATTTTTTAGGAGGGAAAAGGAGAGCATGAAAAAATCAACAAAAGCAATATTGATGCTTGTTATGATGCTGGCGCTGGTTCTGGCAGGCTGTGGCAGCAAGGAAGTAACAATGAAAGAGTTTACTTCATCAGACGGAACTGTAACTGTCAGCATGGATGAGAAGTGGCAGGTTGAGGATATGGGAGCTGGAAGTGAAGGCTGGGTGGCAGCATTTACTGAAGATGGTTCCGAGGGAATCCTTGTTATGCAGATGTCAAAAGAATTATATGGTGCTAATATCCCGGATATGGATACATGGAAGAGCGTAATTGAAAGTTCTTATCCTATGTCAGATTTAAAGGAAGAAACCAATCCTTCTATTCCGGGCATGAATATTGCAGGAACTTATAGCTGTACAGTAACTGCTGATGGTGTAACAGGCGCCGGACGTGTTGTATATGGCGAGACAGATTATGCATATTACAGCATTTTGTATGCAGCTCCTAAGTTGAATGATGCAAAGGTAACATATTTTAACAATGTATGTGCATCTCTTAAGGAGACAGTTCAGTAGATAATGGTATCCTAATGTACATAATGAGTAACGAAAAGCCGCTTGTATAAGCGGCTTTTATAATCAAACTTATGCGTGCAGCATGGCGCGGAGAGTCAAAAACCCCGCCGCAAGCAACGGGACATCAAACTTGAAGCACCCCAAGGGGCGGGGTTTTTGACCCTCGCGGCATTCGCCAAATGGACGCTGACGCGTCCGCTTGGCTCATTGCTCGCGGGAATAAAAAAGGGAGCAGGGTAGATATGGCAATTGATAAAGTACGGGAATATTTTAAATCTTATGGAATGGAAGAACGCATCAGGGAGTTTACAGTATCCAGTGCAACGGTTGCACTGGCAGCACAGGCGCTTGGCTGTGCACCACAGCGGATTGCAAAG
This sequence comes from Lachnospiraceae bacterium UBA7199, assembly GCA_002490775.1. Taxonomy (GTDB): domain Bacteria; phylum Bacillota; class Clostridia; order Lachnospirales; family Lachnospiraceae; genus Suilimivivens. The sequence continues at coordinate 35,537 of DKUR01000054.1, forward strand.
ACGCTTTCTTTTCTGGTACAGGAAACCCCTGTCCTTATTGTGGCGGCGGGAGACGTAAAAATTGATAATTCTAAATATAAAAAGCAGTTTGGAACAAAGGCGAAAATGCTTTCTCCACAACAGGTATCAGAAATGATAGGGCATGAGATTGGCGGTGTCTGTCCTTTTGCAGTAAATGAGGGAGTAAAGGTTTATCTGGATGAATCCTTAAAGCGGTTTGAAACTGTGTTTCCGGCCTGCGGCAGCAGCAACAGCGCCATTGAGCTTACGATACCGGAGATGGAAAAATATGCCGGAGAGGAAGGCTGGGTGGATGTGTGCAAGCTGATAGAAGAATAAGAAGAAGAGGTAAAGCTGAATTTTTCCGGAAGGGGATACAGAATGAAGATTATCAATTTAATTGAGAATACAAAGGGAGAGAAGGAATGTCTTTTTGAACATGGCCTCAGCTTTTATGTGGAGACTGCTAACCACAAATTGCTTGTGGATACAGGAGCGACAAATGCCTTTATGGAAAATGCGCAGATGCTTGGGGTAGATCTTGAGCAGGTGGATTTATTGATTTTAAGTCATGGCCATTATGATCATGCAGGCGGAGTTTTAGGGTTTGCAAAGAAAAACTCCAGGGCGCGGATTCTGATGCAGCAATGGGCAGGTGGGGAATACTATCATAAAAATGAGACAATTGAAAAATATATCGGTATTGATCCGCAGATTATGGAACTTTCCCAGATAGAGCTTGTAGAGGAAAACAAAAAAATAGATGAGGAGATTTTTCTTTTTAGTGGTGTAACGGGAAGGAAACTATGGCCTTTAGGGAATAGGGAGCTAAAGGTAAAAAAAGAGGGCTGCTTTTATCAGGATGAGTTTTTACACGAGCAGTATCTTGTACTGACAGAGAAGGGAAAGAGGGTTTTATTGTCAGGCTGTGCCCACAATGGCATTTTAAACATTCTTGAAAAATATAGAGAGATTTATAAAGCAGATCCCGACGCTGTGATCAGTGGCTTCCATATGCAGAAAAAATCTGGATATACTCAGGAAGACATAGATATCATTCAAAAAATCGGTGAGGAATTAAAAAAGACAGATACGGTCTTTTATACAGGTCATTGTACTGGAGAAATCCCTTATCAAATTTTGAAAGAGACTATGGGGAGCCAGATTGTGTATGTGCACAGCGGGGATACAATTATTATATAGAAAAGCCAAAAACGTTTAAGCCTTTATAGATGGATACTGCATCTTCTGATTGTAAACTAAAAATAAAAAGTAGTTGACAATTTGCCTGTTAAGATTTAAACTCCTACTTGTACAGTTACAAATAAAATAGGAAAGCGGATTTGTTTTATAGGAGAATCTACAGAAAGGAAAATCAGGAAAGGTACATAGGAAAATGAACAGGTTAGCGGATGAAATTATTGAAGGGAGACGTCTGACAGGGGAAGAGGATTTATCCATATTATTGGAGGCAGATTTAAAGGAGCTTTGCAGGGGAGCAGATAAAATTAGAAAGACTCTTTGCGGAGATCAAGCAGATCTTTGCAGTATTATAAATGGGCGCAGCGGGCGGTGCAGTGAAGACTGTAAATTTTGTGCCCAGTCCTCTCATAATCCTACAGATTGTGAAGTGTATGGTTTTTTGGAGAAAGATGTCTTTTTGAAGGCGTGTGGACATGCTTTGCAGCAGGGGATCAGACGCTATTCTATCGTTACTGCCGGACGCAGTATGGAGGGAGAGGATCTGGAGAAAGCAATAGAAGCTTATCATGCCATGCATGAGGCCTATCCGGATATGATTCTTTGTGCTTCTCATGGACTGGTAAAAGAAAATGATCTAAAGCGTCTCCGTCAGGCAGGAGTTACCATGTATCACACCAATGTAGAGACATCAGAACGGTTTTTCTCAGAAATCTGTACCACGCACACATATGCAGATAAGCTGGAAGAAATCCGTCTGGCAAGGAAAGCAGGGCTGGAGGTCTGCAGCGGAGGCATCTTTGGTATGGGGGAGACCTGGCAGGATCGTTTGGATATGGCAGCTTTACTTGCAGAGCTTAAGGTCAGTTCCATTCCGCTCAATTTCCTGATTCCAATTCCAGGCACGCCTTTTGAAAAAAATAAGCCTTTGACACAGGAAGAGATTCTCCGGATCGTTGCGGTTTTCCGCTATTTCAATCCTGCTGCATTTATTCGGATTGCCGCTGGAAGAAATTATTTTGAGGATAGTGGAAAGGCTCTGTTTCTTGCAGGTGCAAATGCTGTGCTGAGCGGAGACATGCTGACAACTACAGGCAGTAAAACAATGCAGGATAAAGAAATGCTTGTAAGTATCGGCTATACTTTGAATTGAGCGCATCACAAAGCGCTTCAGAATGGAGGAAAGGAATGGGTATCAATATGAGTGAATGTACGGACAAATCTACACTGGACAAATCTAAATCAGGCTTTAAAGTAAAAACAATTGTGTTGGTCGGGCTTATGACAGCAGTAACTTGTGTGCTTGCCCCGTTATCTGTTCCACTGCCCATCAGCCCGGTTCCCATTTCGCTGACAAATCTGGCGATTTATTTTACCATTTATGTGATCGGAACGAAGTGGGGGACCATGAGCTATCTTGTATATCTGCTGATTGGGTTTATAGGTGTTCCTGTTTTTTCAGCATTTACAAGCGGCCCGGGAAAGCTTCTTGGTGCAACTGGCGGATATTTGATTGGTTTTATCTTTATGGCTGTCATCTGTGGTCTTTTTATTGATAAATGGCCTTCAAAGTTATATTTACATTTCATCGGCATGGTGCTTGGAACAATTGTCTGTTATTTGTTTGGAACATTCTGGCTGGCCTATCAGGCAGGTATGAGCCTTAAGGCAGCCGCTTTGGCTGGTGTTATTCCCTTTATTCCAGGGGATATTGTGAAGATTTTACTTGCAGTGCTGATAGGACCGCAGATTAGAAAAAGACTGTATGCTGCAGGTCTAAACGATGCTATGCTTCACAAAACGAAAAAAATCGAAAAAAATTAAGAAAAAATAATAAAAAGATAGACTGATTGAAAGAAAAAGTGTAAAATAAATACGTAGGGTGGTGATATGGGGCGTTACCTTATTAAAAATATTGTTTGAAATCACAGGAATGGAGAAGAGAATGGTATTTCATAATAAGAAAAGGAAAAAGAAAATCAATTTTAAACTATCTATGAACGCCAATATAAAGGGCACCCTAATCAAGGCTTTTCTTGTACCGATTATACTAATCATTATTTTAGGAGTTGTATCATACATAACAGCATCAAAAACAATCAAAAGCAAGGTAGAGGAGTCTTCTGAAAATACCATATCAGCTATGGGAATGTATTTTGAACTTCTGACCAGTACGGTAGCATCAAAAGCCCAGGAAATGGTTATGGGCAATGATATGTCCTCTTATTACGAGACTTATTACAAACAAAATGACAGTACGGCGATGCAGTACTGGCGCAATACAGGGAAAGATCTTCTTCAGCTAAAAGCAAGTGTAGCTTATTTGTACAGCTATAATGTAATACCGGAAAATGGAATTTCAATTACTTCCACTAAAGGAGGTGGAAGTATGAGTGAGGAAATTTATACAAAGTTTATAGAGAGTACAGAAGGAAAATTTCTTTCAGACAATAATTTAAGAAATGCCTGGCTTGGATATCACAGCGCCCTGGATGAGGAGCTTGATATTTCTACTGACAGATATGGGATTGCTTATTTTCAAAAATTTTTCAGAGTTAATACTTATCTGGTGCTTGATATTACTACCGAGACGATAGAAAAGATGCTGGATGAAATGGATTTTGGAGAAAATTGTATTAAAGCGCTTGTTTCTCAGGATGGACGTGAAATCGTCCGTATGTCACAGGAAGAGGGAAATGTTACTTTATCGGGAGAGGAACCGGTATTCGTTGACAAGGAGTTTTTCACAAAGAGTCTTCAGTCAAGTGAGGCAGATGGCGGATACGTAGAATATGCCGGGGAAACTTACTTGTATGTTTATGCGCCGGTAGGCAATTCTGGAATTATGCTTTGCGGGCTGATTCCCCAGAGCAATATTGTTAAAGAAGTAAGTTTTATTCGTAATTTATGTATTGCAATGATTATTTTTGCTTGTATTATTGCCTTTTTGATTGGAAATTGGATTGCCACAGGCATGGGAAAAGCAGTTAAAGTTATGGTTCAATCTATGGATCAGGTAGCTGCGGGAGATTTGACACAAAACTTTGATATTAAGCGGAAAGATGAGTTTGGAACCTTAGCCAGGGGATTAAATGAAATGATCACAGGTATGCGGATGATCATGACAGATATGAAGAGGTTTGGCAATGAAGTAAAGGAAATGGCAGATGGCGTCGCTGAAAAGTCACAGAACATCAATACAGCCGTCAAAGAAATATCCAGTGCAGTGGATGAGGTAGCTACAGGTGCACAGACACAGGCGCAGGAAGCAGAGGCCAGCAAAATAAAGATGAGCGGCTTTGCAGGCAGGATCGACAATGTATGTTCTGGAACAGAAAACATGGGGAATACTGTGGATAAAGCTACTGCGGCAGTGGAGCAGGGACGTGTTATTGTTGATGAATTAAGTAAAAAATCAGGTACTACGGTGGAGATTACCAAGGTACTTGTGGATAATATAAATGATGTACAAGAAAGGTCTTCTGAAATTGAAGGATTTATAAATACGGTAAACAGCATTGCCCAGCAGACCAACTTGTTATCCTTAAATGCATCCATTGAAGCAGCCAGAGCTGGTGAGCATGGCAGGGGATTTGCAGTGGTTGCAGAAGAGATCAGAAAACTTGCGGATGAAACAATTCAGGCAGGCAAGAATATAAAAATGATAGTGGAAAATATCGTTGAAACAACACAAAAAACCACAGATTCCGCAAAAGAAGCGGAAACGATCGTTAATGAACAGGCAGCATCTTTAGAAGAAACAATCCATGTATTTGGAGAAATAGATCAATGTGTTGAAATCCTTGTAAATGGACTGAAGGAAATTACTGACAGCATGCATACAATTGATGAGGAAAAAGAACAGATTCAGGATTCCATCAGCAATATTTCCGTAGTTTCCGAGCAGGCGGCCAGCGCTACTCAGGAGGTCACTGCAACGCTGGAAAATCAGGTACAGATCATATCAGATTTGGCACAGGGTGTAGAGCAGCTTAGACAGGAGGCAGACGCATTAGATCAGTCAATCAGCATATTTACTGTTTAACCATATGGCATTAATGTTTGCAAAGCATCGGCAGTCCTCCTGCCGGTGTTTTTGCATGAAAGAAATGCTGATTACAAAAATGCATCTTTTCATTACAAGAAAATTTATTTTTTTATTTTTTTACCGATATAAATATTGATGGATTGATAAACAATAATGATATCTAAAGGACGGGGCGGTGGCATTTGTTCCGGAGGGAGGCTGTTTGGATGCTTCAAATAGCAGTTTGTGATGATGAAAAGGGCATGGCAGAGTATCTGAAACAATTGATAGAGAGAAGACTTGAAGGAGAGAAAGACTGCAGCGTTACGGTGTTTTCATCCGGTACAGAATTGCTTGAGGAAGGTAAGGACTTCGATATATTTTTTCTGGATATTAATTTAAAAGACATGAGCGGCATTGATATGGCCAGGCGTCTTAGAAAGGAAAAAGAGGCGGTAATTGTTTTTGTGACGGCATTAAAAGAATATGTTTTTGATGCATTTGATCTACAGGCATTTCAATATTTGTTTAAACCAGTTGATGAGAATCAATTTTTTCAGGTACTGGACAAGGCACTTTTAGAATGCCGTATGAAAAAGCAGTCGGAGCCGCTTGTAATCCGTGTAAATGGCATTTATCAAAATGTACCAAAAGAAAAAATTTTATACGCGGAAAATGAAGCCAGAAAAATTGTTTTACATTTGAAGGACGAGCAAATTTCTTTCTATGCAAAGATGAGTGAATTAGAAGGTATGCTTGGAGAACATTTTTTTCGATGTCATAGAGGTTATCTGGTAAACTTGAATGCAGTAAAAGGATATGATACAGGAAATATACAATTGAAAAATGGAGAAGTCATTTTGATGGCAAAACAAAAGTACAGTGCTTTTGTAGCAGCATATATGGAGTTTTTGCGTAGAAAATAGAATGGAGAAGTATTGAAGGAAGTCTTTGATATTGTCATGGATTTGACAGAGCATCTTTTAAGAAGGTGTCTCATAGTATATTTACTTCATGGTCTTTTGCCAGTAAAGCAAAGATATATAAAAAGAGAACGATTGGTGGAAGCAGGTTTTTTGATTGTGAGCATGTTATTTTATGCATCGGTTAATTATCTGCCGCTCCTGAAAAAACTGCTTTATGGAAATGAAGAAGGGATAGTGGAAAGCAGAGGAAGTATTTTTCCCATGTTTCTTAGTATGCTGGTGATGCTGGTATATTGCCTTTGCTTTTATGAGGGAAAAAAGAGAAGAATTAGTTACCTGATTTTTACTGCCTATACCATAAATGAGTTGACCATGTTTACGCTGCATACATTTTTTGCATTGCTTTTAAGAGTAACTTCAGATTTTATGCTTCGTCTGGCAATGGAAGCAAATGAGTTTATTCTGGAAAACTTTATGGTAATCTTTAATGCAATTCAAATTTTTTGGAATTTGTCATTTCAGGTAGTATTTTTACTTATATTTTATTATTCACTCAAGGCATTAAAGAGTAATTTAAGTTATGTTGGAAGAAAAATAAACAGGGTACAGGAGCTGTTTCTTGCAGTATCCAGCGCAATGGGGTTTTGCCTGTGTATTCTGCTTCGAAGCATTTTATACGCTTATCATGGAAAGCAGATCAGATTTCTGATTGATGAGTATCCGGAGACGAACATACTGATTCCACTGGTATCTTTCTTAAGCCTGCTTTTAATCATCTTGAGTGCAGTGATATTGAAAAAGCTGGTGGAAAGCAGCGAAAAAGAAGTACTGGTGGAGGTCTATCAAAATCGGCTGAATGATATGGCAGAGCACATGAAGGATGTGGAACATCTTTATGACGGGATTAGAGGAATACGTCATGATATGAAAAATCATGTGGCAGATTTGGAAATTCTGCTGAAACAAAACCAGCCTTCAGATGAAGAGTATAAAATAGAAATGCAAAGATATCTGGATGATATGTGCAATACTATGGAGGAACTGGATATGAACTGTAATACAGGCAATCCGGTTACTGATGTGGTTATCAGCAGAAAGATCAGAAAAGCCAGACAGGAAAAGATACCTGTTGAATGTAATTTTATCTATCCGCCGGCCTTAAATATCAGTGCATTTGATTTAAGCATTCTTTTGAACAATGGTTTAGATAATGCATTGGAGGCATCAGAGAAGGAACAAAAACCATACATCCGCCTGGACTCTTATGTGAGAGAAAGGATGTTTTTTATAGAAATCAGAAATGCATTTACTGGGAAACTGCCGGAAGACGGAGAGGGACTGCATACTACAAAAAGTGATGCAGCGTCACATGGCATGGGAATGAAAAACATGAAAAGGTGTGCAGAAAAATACTATGGCGCACTGAAATGGAAAAGCAGTAATGGGGAGTTTTTATTAACGATCATGCTTCAGGGAATGGAGGAAAAGTATGAGAAGTAGAATCAATTCAATTATCACGCAAAACAGGCTGGTCAGCCGCGCAAGGTCACGTGCCAGAACCCAGAGCACTAATATTGGAAAGGTATTGAATAACAGCACAAATAGCGGTAACAATACGTCAAAGGCAATTAAGAACCAGGCGAGCCAGCAGAATAGAGAATTGAGTAAAGCTGATGCACAGGCAAAGAATAACTTTACCAATATTAAGGATGCAGCACAGGCCCTTAAGGGGCATACAAAGAAGCTTCTGCTTATGCCCGGAAAGGATTGGGATGAATTGACGGAAGCTGAAGTTTCCGAATTTAAGGAAAAAGCAGTGTCAGAAGCCGCCTCTATGATCGAAGACTATAATCAGATGATCAAAAGTATGGCTAAGGAAGGCGGCAGGGTAAATGAACTGTATTTAGATCAGGTGAAAAATTACTTTAGAAGTTCCAAGGCTGATTTGGAGGAAATGGGAATCACACAAAGCAAAGACGGAACCCTGGATGTGAATTTAGAAAAACTAAAGGCAGCAGACGCTGGGAAACTGAAGGGTGTTTTCTGCACTACAGGGGGATTTACGGATCGTGTGAGCAAAAAGGCAGAGGATATTATTTCAAATGCAGAAACAAATCTGGCAGTGATAAACAAAAGCCAGTACGCAGGAAATTACAGCTACAACCGATATGGAAGCGATATTTTTGATATATTAAACAGCGGCAGCAAGTATAATGCTAAAGGATAAAGGCTGTAGGTTGTGTTTTATATATTATTTAGATAACCCGGAAGGTTTCACCTTCCGGGTTATTTTGCAGAAAATAAAGATTCTCCATTTATCGGACTTCATTTTCACTCTCATATAAAAATCGATACTTTCCTTTGCCTCTTCCTTTCACTTCTGCCACAACACCCATAGCTCTCAATTTTTTCATAATATCCTTTGATGCCGTAATTGTACATCCAAGGATTTCTTTTACCTCCGGTGCTCCAAATACTTGATTGGTTTCAATGGAATCATAAACCTTCAACAGATTTTCTTTTGTGTGGGTAAAATATTTTTGCTTTGCAATAGATGCTTTTAATTTCTCTATTTCCAGCTTTTTAATATCTAATTCCGGCTTTTCATTTTGTAAAGTTGGATTTTTACCATAAATAGTTGGATTTACTTTTTCATTGATTTGATTTTTATTATTATATATAACTGTCTGTAATATAAATGCATTTGTATTATACTCTGGATTTTTCTGTCCTACAGCTTCCAATTCCTTACACATACGGTCTACGCCTTCACCATATTCTTTCACAAAATTATATGCTTTCAGAAATTCAGCAATTTTGGGATTTCTTGAGAAATGCGTAAACCTGATATTATCTGCCCTGACCATCCCCGGCAGTTTTCCCGGACTTTCGACAACAATGCGGTTATCAAACATCTTAACCTGAATATCAGTTCCAGTAATACTGTATGCCCTGTGTGTTACCGCATTAACGATAATTTCCTGACGCACAAATTTCGGATATTCTTCTTCCGTCACAAAAATACCCTCTGTTCCCAGATATGTCTTTTCTTTAATTTGTGTATCAAGATAAGCGATAGCATCCCTTATCATCTTTAAAATGGTGCCCTTGAATATAACATCTTTTATAACATTCATTTCTGCACCGAATTTCTCTTCTACACCTTCATATCGTATAAAGCGAATTCTGGCTCGTGGAAAAAATTTCTGTGGTTCCTTTCCAAACAGAAGAACAGCAGCCGTACTCACTTGCAATTTTCCATTTTTCTCTATGGCAAAGCCATTATTCTGCTCTAAATAATCAATTGGCGTCTTACCATATCCAATTTTTTTAATATATTCCTTTACCAGTTCCATATCCAAATCATCAATTGTAGCATCCGGAACTAATTTATCCTCAAAATATCGTTCGCCTTTATCATAAGTTAGCTGCAGGCGTTCCTCAAATTTTAAAAGTTTAGACTTATCTCCCACGCGAAGATATACTTCGTCTGCCTGATTTGCATGTACCTGTGGGCTTGGTTCAATATGCATCACAATCACATGATTTTCTCTTCCTTTATAATCAATGCAGGGAACTCTCTCAATGTCCACTTTTACTGTTGGTTCACAGAAATCAAACGGAACTCTTAACAGTTCATTCACCCTCCCGATTTCGTAATCTACACCTTCAATTCTTCGGTCCCTATCTGAAATGCCAATAACAATCTTTCCGCCATCTGCATTCGCAAAAGCTACTAATGGTATTGCCAACGCCTTGGATTCAATCATAACACTTTTACGGTCAAATGTTTGTCGCTCTTCATTTTGCAATAGTTCTTCAATCGTCATTGGATTCACCTGCATCTTTCCTGCCCAAACTGCTCATTCTTCACCGGTTTTAGCATTTGCTTCTGACTCATCATTGTCCAAATGCTCGTCCTTTGTTTCAACCCAAATATCTTTATACTGTTTTATCAACAAGCTTCAATGTATCATTTTTATAATAATATTGTAATAACTTAATTGGTTTATTTTCAATTCGTTTTCGCTGAGAAACATATTGCACTACATCTTCGGAATACGATTTAGCTATGGCTGTAGTTCTTACCATATTAGAATCACCGGAAACTTTTTTCTGTAAAAACCATGATTCATAACTAATCAATTGTTTTAGAGCATCCTCATTAAATTCATCTCGTTTTACTTCAATAATATCATATGAAACAATCTCTCCTGCTAACAACGGATTTTCAAAGATAAGCAAAAAATCCATCTCTTTACCCAGATTTGTTGGGACATAACATAAATAATCAGAATAATTTCCGAATATATCTGTATATGATCCTTTAGCAAATTCCGCATGCAATAATGCCATAATCGTAAATTCATATTTGGGATTATTACTTTGAAAATGAAGATTATCAGTGATATTAAATGGACGATATGGGTATGGTTGCATTATTATCCCTTTTTTCCCCGTAAATGGATTTAATTTCATAAATTCTTTTAATAATACATTGAATTCTCCATTTGATATTGAAAACATTGAATTAGTACCTGTTGATCTTTCCAATGCCCAAGTCCATATCTTCCCCATATTACGTAAATCGTTGATATCATCCAGTTTCAATTCATTTTTAAAATTATATTGTGACCATTTAATCCTGCATCTAAATGGGTACAATCTATCTTGCCATATAGGTGTTTCTTCATAAAATGGGCATCCATCAACCTGCCAAACTCCTCGTAATAATTTTGACTTAATCACATACATTAGAACATAATCATTTTCTTTAATTCCGGCTAGCCTTGATAATAAGCCATCAACCACATTATCGTGACGCTGCCCATCCTTTGCTTCCGGCAATGCAACGATACCTTTTTCAACACACACCTTATAATTTTCTTCTGATACAGTAAAAATATGTACAGCCATATAACTCTCCTCATTAATTTTATTCTTCGGTAAAGGAAATTTAAATCATTCTTCAAAACAGCATAAAATACTTGCCCCTCCCTACTTTATATGGATATAACTTAAATATATCAACATGTAGACGTTGTTTACTTCCTACTGATTATACCAAGCCTCATTGAAAATATCTATATATTGCGTAAATAGAGTGAAATAAATTATTTTTAGGTACATATTGGGCTTTTATATGTATTTTACCTGTCTATGCATTTCAATCAGGTAAAAGTGCATCCTAATCAAATAAGTATTACATAATAAAAAAAGTTTGATACAATACAAACAGACTCGTAATTAAAAAAGCCAGATTCTGACTTGAGTGCATGCCCAAGCGGGCAGATGGGAGTAAAAATGAAGCTGACAATGAACAGAATCGCCCAGGGGGAGGACGAGGTGATTATTAAATATCGGGAAATGAATGAGCGGATTGAGACGATTGCCGGTATCGTTCAGGGGAATGGTTATAAAATATGTGCATATGAAAAGGGGCAGATGTATTTGGTTTTGCCGGAGCATATTTATTATCTGGAAAGCGTGGATGGAATTACTTTTGCCTATTTAAAGGATAAGGTATGCAGAGTACAGATGAGTCTTTTAGAGGCGGCGGCCTGTTATGCAGACAGGGGGTTCTTTCGGTGTGCCAAGTCTATGGTGATTAATATTTACAGAATTGAGCATTTAAAAAGCGAGCCTGGAAACCGCATTCTTGCAACAATGGAAAATGGAGAAAAGGTAATAATCTCCAGAAAATACGCGAAAGGACTGCGGCAGATTTTAAAGGGAGGTGAAGAGTAAGATGGCGAAAAGTTTTAAAGAAAAATTTAAAACATGGTTAAGTGCCGAGGTCGAAATTGAGTATAAGGCATGTATTTATTTTGGATGCATTTTAGCATTTGCCTGTTGTTACAATTTATGGAGAGGCACTAACTATGTGAATATTTTTCATATGCTGGAAATGATATTTACAGCTTATATAGTATGCTATCTTCAGGTTTATTTTTTTCATAATTTTGATGAGGCGGAGAAAATTGATGGCAGCAGCATTTTAGGCGCAGCATTGTGCACAGGTATTTACACCGTGGTTTCCTGGCTGTTTAACTGGTTTGAAAGAAACTTAATAGCAGAAATTTTGTTTTCAGGTTACATGCTTTTACTGTTTTTCAGCATTTATCTGATTAACAAGATAAAAAGAATTGCTGATACAGAAAAATTAAATGGGATGCTGGAAGAATTTAAGAAAGGAAAAGAGGATGAGCCATAAAGAAATAAAAAATGCAATTGAAATAAAAAACCTTACCAAAACCTACGGAAAGAAAAGAGGGGTTGATCATATTTCCCTATCGGTGGAGGAAGGGGATATTTTTGGATTTTTGGGGCCTAATGGTGCGGGAAAATCAACCACTATAAGAAGTATGTTAGGGCTGCTTCGGTTTCAGAAAGGAGAAATCAGGCTTTTGCAGATGGATACAGCAAAGCAGCAGAAGGAAATTTTAAAACAGGTGGGCTATATGCCTTCAGAAGCCGCATTTTATCCATCCATGAGGGCAAAAGAAGTGATAAAGTTTGCTGCTGCGGCAAGGAATATGGACTGTGCTAAAGAGGCAGAAAAACTCTGCCGGATTCTGGAAGTGGATGGGGAAAAGAAAATAGAAGAGCTGTCGCTGGGAAATAGAAAAAAGATCAGCATTGTCTGTGCTATGCAGCATAAGCCTAAACTTCTTATCTTGGATGAACCAACCTCCGGTCTTGATCCGTTGATGCAGGAGGCATTTTTTCAATTGCTTATGGAGTATAACGGACAGGGATGTACCTGCTTTCTATCCTCACATGTACTTTCGGAAGTGAAAAGCTACTGCAAAAACGCAGCAATCATAAAGGAAGGAAAAATCATAAAAACTGATACAGTAAGCAATTTATCCAAATCGAATATGCGCAGGGTATTTGTACGTGCAAATGGTCAGGAAAAGGAATTTGTATATACTGGCGATATGAAAGAACTGATTCACAAGCTGGATGGCATGGCGGTGGAGGATGTGCTGATCAACGAGCCTTCTTTGGAAGAACTTTTTATACATTATTATGAACAGGACGGGGAAGAGGAAAAAAAGGAGAGGAAGCAATGACAATTTTAAAACACGAATTGAAAATGAATTTAAAAATGCTGTTTATCTGGACGGTCTGCGTGGGAGCTTCCTGTTTAGGATGTATTTTATTATTTAACGGACTTAAGGAAAGCATGGAAGAGATGGCATCAGCCTACGCGGAGATGGGCACCTTTTCTACTGCCCTTGGACTTGATAAAATGAGTGTCAGCACAATGGAAGGATTTTATGCCACAGAGGTTGCCATTATTTTTGCCATTGGAGGAGCAATGTTTGCTGCTATGGCAGGGGTAATCGCCTTATCAAAAGAGGAAGAAGGCCATACCGCAGAGTTTTTATACACTCTGCCGCTGTGCAGAATTTCTATTGTGTTCTGGAAATATTTATCGGTAGCTGTGCAGATTTTTTTATTTAATTTTGGGAGTTTTTGCTTATGTGCGGCCGGGTTTGCCTTAGCAGGAGAGGCACCTTCCGAAAAAGAACTGCTGCTTTTTCATGGGGCACAGCTTCTGATGCATTTGGAAATAGGCAGTGTATGTTTTCTGATATCCTCCTTAAGTAAAAGAAAGCAGACTGGTGCGGCATTAGGCTTTGTAGTCCTTTTGTATGTTGTAGATTTGATGTGCAGAATCGTGCCAGACATTGAAAATTTAAAGTACGTGACACCTTATTATTTTTCCAATGCAGCGGATATCTTCGTAAAAGAAAGCATAGATGGAACCATGCTTGGGAGTGCCTTTTGCGTTACGATTCTGGCAGCCGCTTTGGCAACAGTCATCTATCAAAAAAGAGATTTGTCATAAAAAAGTATATTTCTCATGAAAAAGAACATACTGAATTTAGAATTTTGCAGGAGTAAATGTAAAAGTATAAAGAGGTATGTGATGGAGAAGTATTATGAAATAAGGCTGGAAAGTATTGGCGGCCTGGGCGCCAATTTATGCGGCAAAATGTTGGGAGAGCTGGGAATCAAATACTTAGGACGAAACAGTACCAGTTTTTCCAGTTACGGTTCGGAAAAAACAGGCACACCAGTGAAAGGCTATGTGCGTTATTGTGATAAGGAAAAGGAGATTAGAATCCATTCCCCTGTGATTCATCCTGATCTTTTGGCAGTTTTTCATCAGGCGCTTTTAAAGGATAAGGGGGTATGGGAAGGCTGTGATGAAAATACGGAGGTGATCGTCAGCATAGATGGCGGACAAATGGAAAAAGGACTAAAGATTCCTGTGCCTGTGAAAGCCTGTCATATAATAGATGCCCAGCAGATTGCAATCGAAACCCATTCACGGATCAATATGGTAATGCTGGGGGCAATCGGGAAGGTAATGGGATTTGCCAAGCTTTCAGATTTGAACCAGATCTGCGAAGATGCATTAGGCAGTAAATATCCAGATGCCCTAAAGGGCAACCTTGAGGGCATCCGCAGAGGATTCGAGGAGGTCAGACAAAAGACAATAGATAGCGGCGTAGAAAATCTCCAAAGTTTAAAAAGCAGGGATTCTTCCAGAGAATGGGGATATCTTACAGCGCCTGTAGGCGGAATCAATCCCAGATTTGGAAGCAGTGTGGCGGCAGACCTTTCTCCCTCCAGACAAGGATATATTCCTGTTTTTATCAAGGAACGATGTATTAACTGCGGGTTGTGTGACTCCACCTGTCCGGATATGGTATTTCAGTTCGCAAAAGGGAACTATAAAGGAAAAGAGATGATGGTAAATCAGGGACTGGATTATTATCATTGCAAAGGATGTTTAAGATGTGTTGATGTGTGCCCTGTTAATGCATTGGTACAGGGACTGGAAGCAGAGCATCCAAATAAAGAATATTTCCTTCCTAATCAGGATATCATACGAAAGCCGGAGTATTATATCAAAGCCGGAGCTGATGGCTATATTACTTCGGAATCTTATCTGACAGAAAAAAGAATGGAGGGTGGAGAAGTATGAGAGATCAGGTAGTTGAATTTGCAAGCGGAAATGAGATTGCAGCAATTGCAATTAAGCAGGTAGGCTATGATCTGATGGGATATTATCCTATTACCCCTTCCACGCAGATTGCAGAAAATCTGGATATTATGAAGGCAAAGGGAGAAACGGACCTTATTATGATAGCAGCGGAAGGTGAGCACAGTGCGGCAGGAATATGTTATGGGGCGGCTGTAGGCGGAGGAAGAGTAATCAATGCAACCAGCGCCAATGGCCTTTTGTATGCCATTGAACAATTTCCTGTACAGTCG
Organism: Lachnospiraceae bacterium UBA7199; assembly: GCA_002490775.1. Taxonomy (GTDB): domain Bacteria; phylum Bacillota; class Clostridia; order Lachnospirales; family Lachnospiraceae; genus Suilimivivens. Next base: position 50,984 of record DKUR01000054.1, read on the forward strand.
GGAACCAGATATCCGATGGTAATGAATGTGGTGTGCAGAACTATATCAGGCCCTTTGTCCATTAAAGGAGATCACAGTGATATTATGTTTATGCTGGGTGCAGGCTGGCCTATTTTATTTGCCCATACTGCGCAGGAAGTATATGACTTTAATTTAATTGCACTAAAGCTGGCAGAGGCGGTGCTGCTTCCGGTGGTGGTGGCTTATGATGGCTTTTTTACCAGTCATCAGAAACGGAAATGTTTACGGTTTAAAGAAGACCAGACAGTAAGGAAATTTTTAGGTCCCAAGAAAGAACTTTATCCTTTTCTTGATTTAGAACATCCTATTACGGTAGGCTCTTATATGAATGAACCGGACCTGATCAATAACAGGTATCAGCTCCATCTTGCAATGGAAAAAGCGGACAGGGTACTGCCGGAGCTGTTTGAGGAATATAAAGAATTATCCGGGCGTCTCTATGAAAAAGTAGAAAGCTATCAGGTGGAAGATGCAGAAATTATTTTCATTTTTCTCGGTTCTTCCTATGATACCTCACTGGAGGCCATAGATAACCTGCGCAGAAAGGGACAAAGGGCCGGAGCTGTCACACTTCACACATTAAGACCTTTTCCGGCAAAAGCTCTTTATGCTCTTTGTAAAAATGCAAAAGTTCTGCTTGTGGCAGACAGGCAGGACAGCTATGGCGCCGGAGGAGGCAACTTGTCTTTAGAGGTACGTGCAGCCATGCAGAAGTATGGAAGTTCTGTAAGGATCAAAAGTCTGGTTTATGGTCTTGGAGGGAAGGACTTTTTTGTAGAAGATGCATTAAAAATGTATGAGTGGGCTAAGAATCCTGATACCTCAGATTTTGAATATTATGGCGTGGAGCCGGGAGAAGATTCTGGGGAAAACAATTTTTATGAGCCTTTGACGGAAAAGGAAACAAAGTTAGGTATTACAAAGGCGGAAAAAACAGGAGATGGGGAGGTTATAGTGACAGGCGGAAATTTAAATGCGGTCACAGCCATGCCCAAAAGACTTGCTCCGGGGCATGGCGCCTGCCCAGGCTGCGGAATACCAGTGAATGTAAATCTTCTTTTGAAGGCCATAGAAGATCCGGTGGTTCTTTTGTTTCAGACGGGTTGTGGAATGATAGTAACCACTGCTTATCCCAGAACCAGCTTTAAGGTTCCCTACCTTCACAATTTATTTCAAAATGGTGCGGCTACTTTAAGCGGTGTAGCCGAAATCTGCTATCGAAAACAGGAAAAAGGAGAAATTCCTCCCGGAGATATTATTTTTATTATGGTAAGCGGAGATGGCGGTATGGATATTGGTATGGGCTCTGCCATAGGGACAGCTCTTCGGGGGCATCGGCTGATTCTATTTGAATACGATAATGGGGGGTATATGAATACGGGATATCAGCTTTCCTATTCCACACCTAAGGGTGCCAGAAGTTCTACTTCCCACGTAGGAAAAAATCAGTATGGCAAAACTTTTTTCCACAAGGATATGCCTCAGATCATGGCAGCCACAGGAATTCCTTATGTGGCAACAATGGCGGAAAGTAATCCAATTGATTTCATTAAAAAAGCAGCCAAGGCGGCATATTATGCTAAAACAACGGGAACTGCCTATGTGAAGGCACTGTCGGCCTGCCCTTTAAACTGGAATGATTATCCATCTACGGAACGGAAGGTAATTGATGCGGCCGTAAACTGCTGTTATTTTCCGTTGTATGAAGTGGAAAAAGGAAAAACCACTTTAAATTATAATCCGGAAACGATGGGGAAGAAAATACCTGTGCTTGACTGGCTTTCCATGATGGGAAGAACAAAGCATCTGAAAAAGGATATTTATGGAGATATAGTAAAAGAGCTGCAGACAGAGGTGGATACAAGATTTGAACGCCTGAAGGAAAAGGCGGCAAATCATATTTTGTAAGTAAAATGAGAAGCCTCAAAACAATATAATAATTTAGTTTCTGCAAGGAAATATTAACGGATGCAGGGAAAGGAAAAAAGTATGAAACCAGTATTTTTAAAGAAAGAGGAAGAAATTTTATTTTTAGTGGAAGGGAAGGAAGGCAATTTAAATAGCTGTACCTGCCAGGGATTTTCTATTTTAGACAGCAGCACGGCAGAGGGTGCCGGAGAAAAGCACCTGCCTGTGGTTGAAAAGGATGGAGATAAAATCACAGTGTCAGTGGGAAGTGTTTTTCATCCCATGACACAGGAACACAGTATCGGATGGATTTATCTTGAAACCAAAAAAGGCGGACAGTTTGTGAAGCTAAGCCCGGATGACCAGCCAACAGCAGAATTTGTAGTGGCAAAGTCAGATGAGGCTGTGGCAGCGTATGCTTACTGCAATCTTCATGGGTTCTGGAAGACGGAAATTGGATAGCATAATTAATTTATTATATCTTTTTCAGGGCTGGCAAAGACCAGCCCTGCTTTTTTATAAAATCCGGTCTGTACAGAACAGCTTTAGCTGAAATGACTTTATGATACAATATGTAGGATGCATGTGAAGAATATGATATATGAATATTCTTACAATTCACATATTCTCTAGAATAAGAATGACATTTTTGATATTTTATTGTACAATTGTTTTGGAAAATTGTCAGAGAACTTTGTAAAATATGTTAATGCAGGTGAAATAAAATATTAATGAAATAACTGCGAGATTTGGGGTGGAAACATGAAAGAATTCTCATTTTTACTGTATACAGCAGAAGATAGTGATATAAAAATAAATGCCATTTTAAAAGATGAAACTATTTGGCTCTCCCAAAAAGGGATGGCAGACTTATTTGACGTTGAAGTGCCTGCAATTTCCAAACACCTTACAAATATTTTTGCGGAAGGTGAATTGTCGGAAGATGCAACTGTTTCCAAAATGGAAATAGTTCAGCAAGAAGGAAAACGTCAGGTAAAACGTCAGGTTGAATACTATTCACTTGATGCTATTATTTCTGTCGGATATAGGGTTAATTCGAAAAAAGCGACACACTTTAGGATATGGGCAACCAAGGTTTTGAAGGAATATATGATAAAGGGTTTTGCCTTGGATGATGAAAGGCTGAAACTCGCCAGTTAGAAAGGGCAGTGACAGGTTATTTTGATTACATAGAAGATTTGATTGATAGAGAAAATACATTCACTATGGAAGAATTTGCGTCTAGTGTTAATGAATTTTTGGCATTTCGTAGGTATGAGATATTGCCGGATAAGTGTAAGGGAAGAATTTCAAGGCAGGATGCTTGGAAGAAAGCACAAGCTGAGTATGACATTTTTAACAAAACACAAATCATTCATTCTGATTTTGATGAGATGATAAAAGAGGTACTTAGGAAAGATGCAGAATAGAATGAGTAACACAAAGAATGGCAAATTCCATATTGTAAAAGATTATGGCAGATTGGTAAGACAAGTTATCCATTTAGTTTTATAGTAAGGCGGTAGTTTCAATGGGTATGAAAAGGGTGGAAGAGCTGATAAAGCGGGAAATAGGTTTGAAAATAACTGGGTTCTTTGTGGTGGAAGGATATGCGACTTATAAATTAAAAGCATTGCAAGTGGCAGATAGGGAGAATAATTATCTGCTTTTAAACAGGGGAAGGCAGATACAATTGTGCAGGTAAGCAAGGAGATGGCATATGCATTTTGTGAAAGCAAAAGGAATCTTATCACCCCAAAATGGGATGAACCTATACCGGGGGTGTCTTCATGGCTGTATTTACTGTGATTCAAGAAGTAAATGTTATCATATGGAACATGCTTTTGAAGATATTGAAGTCAAAGAAAATGCCATTGAGCTATTAGAACATGCCCTTAAGCATAAGCGGAAAAAATGTATGATTGGCACAGGCTCTATGACAGATCCTTATATCCCTTTGGAACTAGAACTTGAAAATGTGAGAAAAGCGCTGCAATTGATTTACCAGTATGGGTTTGGATTTACCCTGATCACAAAGTCGAACCGGATTTTGCGGGACATAGATCTTTTGCAGAAAATTAATGAAAAGACAAAATGCGTTGTGCAAATGACGCTGACTACCTATGATGATGATTTGTGCAGAAAAATCGAGCCAAATGTAAGTACAACAAGAGAACGCTTTGAGGTACTGAAGCAGTTGCGGGATGCGGGAATTCCTACTGTTGTATGGTTAACACCGATTTTACCTTTTATCAATGATACAGAGGAAAATATTACCGGTATTTTAGATATGTGTATTGAAGCAAAAGTATATGGCATTATTTGCTTTGGCATGGGGCTGACGCTTCGGGAAGGGAACAGAGAGTACTTTTATGATCAGTTAGATCGTCTGTTTCCTGGGTTAAAAGCAAAATACATACAAATGTACGGAAATCAGTATATCATTGGGAGTTCGGAAAATGACCGCCTGATGAAATTATTTCACCAAAAATGTTTTAAGAATGGAATCCTTCATAATAATGAACAGATCTTTCAGTACCTTCATACGTTTGAGGAAAAGAACGCTGCAGAGCAGCTAAGTCTTTGGAACCTTTGAAGGTTGATGAATTGCCGGGTAAGTGGTATAAACCGGTCTAAAGAACAATTGATATGAAAAGTGCTTGTAGAAGACCTTTCTGACTGTTATGATAGGCTTAAAGTGTACGATTTCTGCCATAAATGCAGAGAAGAAAAATAAAAGGAGGTACTTGTTATGATTTATAAATGCAGTATCTGCGGATACGTGTATGATGAGGAGAAAGAAGGAAAACCATTTTCCCAATTGACAGAATGCCCTATCTGTAAGCAGCCGCCGGAGAAGTTTGAAGCCCAGCCTGAACCTGAAAAAAAGCCTGTTTCTGTAAAAAATGAAAATCTGGACTTAAGCTATCCTAAGGAAACCCGTAAGACGGATAGCGATTACCGGTACATGAAAGAAATTCATGAAATGGCCGTCACCGGGAAATCGGCGATTGAAGCGATGGGAACACAGAGAAAAATGCCCAATTGGGATGATGTGCTTGTGCTTGGTGCGCAATTGAACCCAATGCCCTTAGATGAGCATGCAGAAGTATCTCTGAAAACTGTAATCGGAAAACATGCAAAAAAGCCTATGGTGCTTGATATGCCGGTTTACATTTCCCATATGTCTTTTGGCGCACTTTCCAAGGAGACCAAAATTGCGCTGGCGAAAGGAAGCGCTGCAGTCGGTACAGCTATGTGCAGCGGAGAGGGAGGCATCCTTCCAGAGGAGAAAGCAGCGGCATATAAGTATATTTTTGAATATGTGCCGAATCTATACAGTGTTACGGAAGAAAATCTAAAAACCTCTGATGCTATTGAAATTAAAATCGGGCAGGGAACCAAGCCGGGTATGGGCGGACATCTGCCGGGAGAAAAGGTCACTCCTGAAATTGCAAAAATAAGAAATAAACCCTTGGGGAAAGATGTTATCAGTCCTTCCAAGTTCCCAGGAATCAATAGTAGAGAGGATTTAAAGAATCTGGTCAGCAATCTGCGTACGCAAAGTGAAGGCAGACCTATAGGCATTAAGATAGCTGCCGGACGTATTGAGAAGGATTTGGAGTTTTGTGTCTATGCAGAGCCTGATTTTATTACCATAGATGGTCGTGGCGGTGCAACAGGGGCATCCCCCGCCATTATAAGAGACTCCACCAGCGTTCCTACGATCTATGCACTTTATCGTGCAAGAAAATACCTTGACTTAGTTGGATCAGATATTGATCTGGTAATCACAGGGGGACTTAGAGTGTCTTCTGATTTTGCAAAAGCAATTGCTATGGGCGCAGATGCTGTGGCTATTGCTTCAGCGGCTATGGTGGCGGCAGCCTGCCAGCAGTACCGCATTTGCGGCACCGGAATGTGTCCGGTAGGTGTTGCTACACAAGATGAAAAGCTGCGTGAAAGATTACATATTGATACCGCTGCAAAACGGGTAGAAAATTATTTGAAATGTTCTGGGGAGGAATTAAGAACATTTGCCAGAATTACTGGAAATGAGGATATTCACAATCTTTCAACCAAGGACCTTTGTACAATCAGCAGAGAAATATCAGAACATACAAATATTCCACATGCAGGCGGTAGTAAATAATTTTTTTGAATACAGTGCACGTCCCCTTGGCAGCAGGACAGATATTCCTTCGTCGTCGCGTTTCCCCAGCAAACGCTGCCACGCCAAGCGCGTCAGCTTATTGCAGAAAAACGTAACGGATGCTAAGCTCGAGAGTTGCTTACAACTCTTAACCTCACTAAGTGCTGACAAGTTTCCAGACTATAAGTTTACGCTGGTAGAAGCAGACTTCCTTGATGTGAAAGAGTTTGAAACTGATTTAAAAGATTTTTTTGGTGCAATGCAGTGTCGGAATGACAAGAGAAAATTAAAAGAACTGATAAAAACAGAAAGATTTCGTCGGATGAAGGAAGATACTGCATGGGCGGTGGCTATGTACTTAGACAGAAAATGGTTAACAGCAAAGGGAGAAAAGGAGGGATTAGATGTGTGTAAAGCCTTAGAAGAACTTCTGAAGGATGAGAGAATGGAAGGAGAAAGAGAAGAACGGATTTCCATTATTCGAAACATGGTTCGTGAAGGACTGGATCACGAGATGATCCGTAAGGTAACAGGGTGTACAGCAAAAGAATTTTCTATGGCGGTAGAATAGGCTTTATGGAAATGAAATAATGATATTATAAAGACAACTGTCAAGCAACGAAAAGCGCAGATTCAGTTTTAGGGAGAATAAGGTTGAAAGAAACTTTCAACCATACGTATTTGGGCCTGTTCCCACTTGGAAAAAGCCCAAGTGGGAAAGGCACGGGTATAAATATGGAACTGACCATGATTGGAACCGGACATGCTTCAGTGACGAAATGCTATAATACTTGTTTTACGATATCGCAGGATGGAAAGTATTTTTTAACGGATGCGGGAGGCGGTAATGAAATCTTAAGGATTTTGGAAGAGGAAGAGATTCCTCTTACTGCAATTCATGATGTTTTTGTGACACATGGGCATACGGATCATATTTTGGGAATGGTTTGGATTATTCGTATGATCGGTCAATTGATTAACGAAGGAAAGTACAGAGGGAACCTTTCTGTGTACTGTCATAAGGAACTTTCAGAGGATATTAGGGAAATTTGCAAAAGAACCTTGTGGAATACAGTAACAAAGCTGTTTGATGACAGAATTCAATTTGTGATCCTGGAGGATGGGCAAAAGAAAGAGATCTTAAACAGTGAAGTGACTTTTTTTGATATTTTTTCCACGAAAAAGAAGCAGTTTGGATTTACCTTTTTGATGGATCATGGTATAAAGCTTGCCTGCTGCGGTGATGAACCGATCAATGAAAAAACGACTCATTATGTAGAGAATAGTGACTGGATGATGCATGAGGCATTTTGTTTAGATAGGGAGAAAAATATTTTCAGGCCATACGAAAAAAATCACAGTACCGTGAAAGATGCATGTGAAGCGGCTGAGAAACTAAAAATCAAGAATCTAATTTTATACCATACGGAAGATACTCATCTGGCAGAGAGAAAGAAATTATATTTAGCAGAAGGAAAGCAGTATTTTAGCGGGAACTTATTTATTCCTGATGATAGGGAAAGGATGAAAATAATATAAAGCCTTGTGAAAAGGAGAAAGGAATGAAGAAAAAAAGTTGGATATGCGTTATTGTAATGTTGCTGCTGGTGTCTGCGCTGAGCGGATGCGGAAAGCAGAAAGAGGAAGCGGAAGATGTGGTAAATGAAGCAGAGGATGCGTATGTTTATGTGCCGGAGCATCAGGTTATCGGAGGAGATGGCATACGTGTTTCAGATGCGGTGATTGGAAATGACCAGAGCGTTTTTTATCTGGCTTATCTGGAAAATAAAGAAGTTAAGCTCATGTCTCTGGATATGGAAAGCAGGGAAACCAAAGAGCTTTTAGTGGAACTGACAGAAAATCAGCATATTGCCTGTCTTAATAATGACGGGGAAGGAAATCTGCTTTTGGGCGTAATTGGCTATAGCGATATGGAAACCGGCCAGATGGAGGAGGCAGCAATCAGGAAACTTTCCCCCGATGGAAAGGAGCTGCTTTCCCTGGATGTAAGTGAAGCTTTGCTGCAGCAGCCTGATTTTTCTTATATGACAGATATATTGATGGACGGAGAAGAAAATTACTACATTTGCACCGGTGAAAACATTTATGTGTTCAAACCGGATGGAAGCTTGTACAGCCAGATGAATGCCGGACAGTATGTAAGCAGCTTCTTTCGAATGAAGGATGGAAAGATTGGGGTAGGATATTTAGGTGCACAGGGCTTTTTGTTAAATGAAGTCATTCCCGGTCAGAAGGAATTAAAGCTGGTAGACAGCTCCATTCTATTTGATTATGGGACTTATCAGGGTGGGAAAGACACGGATCTTTTGTATACCCAGAACAGTATTCTTTATTCCTGCAATCTGTCGGATGAAAAGGCCAAAGAGGTTTTAAGATGGACGGATTATGATGTGAATTCCAGTAATTTAATAGATGTTGCGCTTCTTTCTGATGGCAGGATCGCAGCACTTACAACGGATTATATGAGTGAAAACGGGGAAACGGAGCTGGTGCTTCTTACACAGAAGAAAAGCTCGGAGGTTCCCGAAAAGAAAATATTGACTTATGGAACCTATTACCTTTCTTTTTATGATGAGAGAGATATTACAGCTTTTAACAGCCAAAGTAAAGAGTACCGCATTGAGGTTCAGGAGTATGGGGATGATTCCATGTCCATTGATGAAAAAAAGGAGGTCTATGCCAAGGAATTAGAGGCTGGGAAGATACCGGATATTATTGATCTTACTCATTGTCCTATGAACTTGGAAACGCTGATTTTGGCAGGAGCAGTTGAGGATTTAACACCTTATCTGGAAACGGATGAAAGTATAAAAAGGGAAGATTATGTACCAAATGCTTTCAGCGCTTATGAGCGGGATGGAAAGTTGTATGCAATTATGTCTTATTTTGGCGTGGAGGTATTTGTAGGTAAGGTAGATGAAATCGGAGAGGAAAAAACCTGGACAGTGGATGATGTGATGGCGCTGATGGATTCTAAGGATGCAGAGGTGAAGCTTTTGTCCGGCGCGGATAAGTGGAGCATTATGCAGATCATGTGTAACATGAATCAAAATTTATTTATTGATAAGGAAAATGGAACATGCAGCTTTACAGGAGAGGAGTTTAAAAAAATTCTGGAGTTTGCTAATCAATTTCCTGATGAAGGGAAGGATGATTCTACCCTGGATGATTTAAGATGTGGCAGGACGTTGCTGTACCGTGAGTTGATTATCTCTGTCCAGCTATACCAAATGTATGAATATATGTTTGGAGGCCCGGTAAATACGATAGGTTATCCTTCCTTTGGAGAAAGCGGCCTTACTTTTAAGCCCTATGGAACTACTGTTGCCATGAGCACTCATTCAGAAAACAAAGAAGGTGTATGGGAGTTTATTCGTTTTAATGTGTCACAGGAAAGACAGGAGAATGTAGGTTCACCCTATGGCGGATTCCCCATATTAAAGTCTGCTCTTGAAAAACAGTTTGAGAAGGATATGACACCGAAATATGTAAAGGATGAAAATGGCAATCAACAGGAAATGCCTAAAACCACATGGGCGAAAACTATGGGAGACGAGGTATTTTCCGTGGAGGTTTATGCAGCCAGCGAGGAGCAGGTAAACAGGGTAAGAGCGATGATAGAAGCAGCTCAGAATGGGGAAAGTATGGACTCCGGGGTTTTAAACATTATTATAGAGGAGGCATCCGGGTACTTTGAGGGACATAAAAGCGTGGAGGATGTGGCAGCAGTTGTTCAAAACAGAGTACAGCTTTACCTGAATGAAATTAATTAAGCACAAAATAGTGCGGTTTAGAAGGATTACTGATTTAGGATAGAAAGGAAAAAGAGGGTACAAAAATATGGAGTTTCAAATAAGTAAACTAAAATGGATAAGGGAGCCGGAAGAATACAAAGTTGAGGAAGATAGAATAGAAATAAAGACTATGCCGGAAACTGATCTTTGGCAGCGTACTTATTATCACTTTAGAAATGATAATGCGCCGGTGCTTCAAATGGAAACAGATGAAAAATACTTTTCCTTTCTGGTAAAAACAGATTTTACAGAAAGCTGTCATCGTTTTGATCAATGTGGTATTGTGATGTATCTGGACAGTGAGAATTGGTTAAAGGCATCTGTTGAATATGAAAATGAAGCATTTGGCCATTTGGGAAGTGTTGTAACAAATCATGGTTATTCGGACTGGGCAACCACAGCCATTCCTGCTGATATTAAAATTATGTGGTATAGATTCAGTCGCCGGGTGGATGATTATTGCATTGAGTGTTCAAGAGACGGACAGAATTTTACGCAGATGCGCATTTGCCATATGTGGGAAGGCACTGGAAAAATTAAATTTGGCATTTATGCCTGCAGCCCGGAAGCTTCTGCATTTAAAGCAGTTTTTACAAATATGAAAATAACAGAATGTATGTGGAAAGCCCATGATGGACAGGCGCCTGATAAGGAGGTGCAAGGTTGAATTATAAATATCATATAGATACACCGATAGGAATGATATGTGTTGAATCAAATGAAGAGGCAATTACAGGCCTGTTTTTTGAAAAAAATAAAACATTGTACAAGCAGGAAAAACCTGAAACGGATCTGCTGAAAAAAGCCGGGGAGCAATTGATGGAATATTTCAGTGGAAAAAGAAAAACATTTGATTTGCCGCTGGCTCCTTCAGGAACAGAGTTTCAGAAAAAAGTCTGGAAAGCGCTTTGCCAAATTCCCTATGGTGAGACCAGAAGCTACGGTGAAATTGCAGCTCAAATTGGAAATCCAAAAGCCTGCCGGGCAGTTGGTGGGGCAAACAACAAAAATCCAATCATGATCTTTATTCCCTGCCATCGGGTGATTGGAGCAGATGGCTCATTGGTGGGATTTGGAGGCGGAATCGAAGCAAAAAAATTTATGCTTAACTTAGAGAAAGGAGCAGAATGAAAAACCAATATTTTTTCTTTACACAGCCCGGCAAGTGAGGTTACAATAAGTAAAAGTGTTTATAGAGGGAGGACATCAAAATGGATGTAAAAGAACAAATAACAAAAGTGGTAGAGAAAATCACCAAGGACAAAGATTTACAAGAGCAGTTTCAGAAGGAGCCTGTGAAAGCATTGGAAAGTATACTTGGTGTAGACCTTCCCGATGAAATGGCGGAGCAGGTGATTCAGGGTGTTAAGGCAAAGCTTACAGCAGATAAAGTATCTGGTGCTGTGGATGCGTTGAAGGGTTTCATAAAAAAATAAAATTAAAACCTATGGAACGGGAAATTGATTTAAAACAAATATCCGATGGAAAACGCTATTCGGCAAATGATATGGTAAAGGCAGGCTGCAATGATTGTGCAGGCTGCTCTTTATGCTGCCAGGGAATGGGAGATTCCATTATTTTAGATCCTTATGATCTGGACAGTCTGGAAAAAGGGCTGGGCGTTACTTTTGAGAAATTAATGCAGGAGAATAAAATAGAGCTGAACGTGGTGGATGGCATTATTCAGCCTAATATAAAAATGCAGGATGAGTCTGCCGGAAACAGTGACAGCAGATGCGCATTTTTAAGTAAAGAGGGAAGATGCACCGTCCATTCCTTTCGTCCCGGATTTTGCCGGATGTTTCCTTTGGGAAGAATTTATGAGGAGGAGAACTTTCACTATTTCCTGCAGGTGCATGAATGTCCCTATCCCAATAAGACTAAGGTGAAGGTAAAAAAATGGCTGGGGGTACCCAAACTGTCTGAATATGAAAGCTATATTAAGCGGTGGCACTATTTTTTAAAGGATGTGCAGAAAGTCATAAAAGAAGCGGAAAATGATGTTGTAATAAAAAACATAAACATGCATATGCTGCAGCAATTTTACATAAAACCTTACGGGGACGATTTCTTTTTGGAATTTGATCAGCGTATGAATGAAGAGCGATTAGTTTTTATGCATGGAACAGGAACATGAGAGGAAGGGAGAAAGGTTAAATAAAAATGAAACAGCTGGAGCAGGCAAAATTATTTCAAACGATTACAAAGGCAGAGCTTGAGCGTATTTTAAAGTGCTCTAAGGCAGTGACGAAAAAATATCCTTCCGGGACTTATGTTTTTGAGCAGGAAGAGGTTCCATCCAAGCTGTTTCTTCTCCTGGAAGGTCAGATACAGATTTGTAAAGACTTTACTTCCGGAAAGCGTGATGTGCTTTATCTGGTGGAGGCAGGAAATGTTTTTGGAGAAATTTTTCTCTTTGGAGACAGGAAGAGGTACTGGTATGATGCAGTGGCGGTGACGGATGTGACTGTGCTGGAGATGCCCTGGGATTTCTTTTACCATTTTTGCTCCAATGCCTGCGATCATCATAAGCAGTTGACGCAAAATATGCTGGAAATTTTATCAGAGGATAATTTTAAGATTACCAGAAAGCTTCATATTGTCAGTACATCCTCCCTGAGAGAGAGAATTGCCATCTGGCTCATTGATTCTATGGATGAAAAAGGGAATGTTTTACTTAAAATGAACAGAGAACAGCTTGCTGATTTTTTGGGAGTTGCCAGACCGTCTTTATCCAGGGAACTTATGCGGATGCAGAAAGATGGTTTGATCAAAGTAGACCGAAAAACGATTACGGTCTGTGACAGGGAAGCATTGGAATTTTTACTTGTTTAGGTATTTAAAAATTTTTTCTAATCCGTAACTATAGTTACGGATTTTTTTGTGTAAAAACAGTATGATGAATTCACAGTAAACAAATAACTACTTTTGTAAAGTAAAGCAAAAATATTAGGGAAGAGAAGAAAAAGAGAGGAGCGATTATTATGGCAAATGTAAACACAGCACAGGTAGATAACTTAGTAAACCTTTTAGATGGATATGCAGGAAAAGGCGGCCATCATTTAAATGTTAATGTATTAAACAGAGATATGCTCTTAGATGCTCAGAAGCATCCTGAGAAATACCCTCAGCTTACCATCCGCGTGTCTGGTTACGCAGTTAATTTTATCAAGCTTACACCGGAACAGCAGGCAGATGTTATTTCCAGAACATTCCATGAGGCAATGTAAATAATTAATATATGGGTGTAAAAGGACTTCCGCTGGAGCCAATGCTAAAGGCATTCAAGTTTCAGCGGAGGTCTTTTTGTTTCCGCAGGCAGCGAGCCAAGTAGCTGCTTATGGCAGCCTAAAACTCCATCCGTTCCAGAAGATCCGCCCATGCTTCATCATCAATCTCTTCATTTCGAAATAGTTTCCTTTTGTCATCATCTGTAATCTGCCGGATGATTCTGCATGGGTTTCCGGCAGCAATGCTCCAGTCAGGAATGTCCTTTGTCACTACACTGCCTGCACCGACAACTACATTATTTCCGATCCGCATACCAGGACAGACAACAGTATTTCCACCCAGCCACACGTTATCTCCTATCATCACTTCTTTGCCATATTCATAGGCAGAGTTGCGGCTGACCGGGTGGATGGGGTGCCCGGCAGTATAAATTGCCACGTTAGGAGCCATCTGGCAGTTGTCGCCGATTTTGATTTTTGCAACATCTAAAAGAGTGCAGTTATAGTTGGCAAAGAAATTTTTTCCTACCTCAATATGCTTTCCGTAATCACAATAAAAAGGCGGGTTGATAAAGGCATCCTCAGAGGAACCCAAAAGTTCTTTTACCACCTGCTTTATACCTTCAAAGTCTGATCTGTCCATAAAATTCAATTTTTGCAAAATTTTTCTGCAGACCTGCTGTTCCTCAAAAACACTGTCATCTGAAATATATGCCATTCCAGCATCTCTTCGCTCCCTGTTTGTCATAATAAACCTCCATAATCAGTAATTAGTTATTTATAAAAGCTTTAGATTAAGTTAATCACGTTTTTATTCAAAATTCTTTCAAGATAGTTTATAATAATATAACAATCTTATTTGAAGGGGATATGGCTATGAATCAAAATGCAGAATATTGTTCAGCTTTTAATCTTGATTTATCTGAAACAGTAGCATATAACAATCCCCTGTTCCCAGTTTATGTGAAATATGGATTTTTGTCCACTTACCCTGATTATTCATCTGTCAGCCACTGGCATAAGGACATGGAGTTTATCTTGGTAAAAAAAGGGAAAATGACTTATAATGTAAATGGTGAATTAATTGAATTGTCTGAAAACAATGGAATCATGGTAAACAGCAGACAACTTCACTATGGCTTTTCGGAGAAAAGAGAAGAATGTGAATTTATTTGTATCTTGCTTTCTCCAGAGCTGCTGCAGGGAAATCAATGGTTTTATCAGAATTATATTGAGAAAATTATTGAAAATCAAACCTATACCTATTTGCTTTTAGATGACAGCGGCTGGCAGAGCATTGTTTTAAAAAAGCTGGATGAAATCTATCTTTCTTTTTACAAGGATGTTAAGAAAGAAAATGCTATGGAGACATTGCCCTATTTTCAAGTGATAGCAGATTTTTCTTTGATTTTGAAATTGCTATATGAAAATCTTCAATTGGAGGAGCAGGTCCTGTGTGGAGAATCCTTGGAACTTTCTTCGTTAAAAAGTATGATCACATATATTGAAGAGCACTTTATGGAGCGGATCACTCTAAAGGAAATTTCAGCCGCCGGTGCCTGCTGCATCAGCCGCTGTTCCTTGCTTTTTAAAAAATATCTGCGTGATACGCCTGTTACATACACTACTAAGCTGCGTCTTCGAAAAAGCCTGGCACCGCTGCTTGAGTCTGACGCAAGCATTACAGAAATTGCTTACGAATATGGTTTTTGCGGGGCAAGCTATTATTGTGAAACTTTTCAAAAATATTATGGGGTATCTCCATTGAAATACAGGAAAAAAATAAAAGCAGGATGATTTAAACCGAAGGAAAGGTTGAATAAAATGGGATCATTTGTAGAATTTAGAGATGTAGGAAAAACCTATCACATGGGGGAAGTGGATATTGAGGCCCTTAAGGGGGTAAATTTTGTAATTGAAAAGGGAGAATTCTGTGTCATAGTGGGAGCCTCCGGTGCAGGAAAAACAACTATTTTAAATATTTTAGGCGGAATGGATGGTTTGTCTAGGGGACAGGTCTTACTGGATGGGGAAGAAATTTCAGCTTATAACAAAAAGAAGCTGACTACCTATCGGCGCTATGACATTGGTTTTGTCTTTCAGTTTTACAACTTGGTGCAGAATTTGACAGCGCTTGAAAATGTGGAACTGGCAGCACAGATCTGTAAAGAACCTCTTGACGCAATGGCCGTTCTTGAGATGGTGGGATTGAAAGACAGGGCGGGAAATTTTCCTGCTCAGTTATCCGGTGGTGAACAGCAGCGGGTGGCCATTGCAAGGGCACTGGCGAAAAATCCAAAGCTTTTGCTTTGTGATGAGCCTACGGGAGCACTGGATTATAATACAGGAAAAGCAGTCCTGAAGCTTTTGCAGGATACCTGTCGGAAGGAAAGAATGACAGTGGTGGTGATTACCCACAATCAGGCGCTCACTGCTATGGCTGACAGGATCATTACCGTAAAAAACGGAACAGTGCAGAAAATGGAAATGAATGAGACAATTGTGCCAGTGGAAGAGATTGAGTGGTAGATGCCTTTTGACAGGAGCCGGATTTATGAGCAGTGGAATGATCAAAACAACGATCAGGGAAATCAGAGGAAGCCTCGGGCGGTATATGGCGATTTTTGCAATTGTTATGTTGGGAGTAGGTCTTTTTGCAGGCTTAAAAGCGACTACACCAGCTATGATTGCTACAGAAAATACTTATCTGATGCAGCAGAACTTTTTTGACTTTCGATTGTTATCGACAATAGGATTTACAGAAGATGATGTTGAGACGTTAATGAGTCTTTCTGAAGTGGCAGATGTAGAGGGAGGAGTCTGCGTAGATGCAATTTGCGCTTTAGAGGAGGGAAATGAGTCTGTCTATAAGTTTCATACGATACCGGAGAGGATTAACAAGATCGTTATAACTGCCGGAAGAATGCCGGAAAAAGCAGGGGAGTGTGTGCTGGATGATGCCTTGTTCGGGGAGGAAGTAATTGGTTCACAGATCACAGTGACGGACAATAATCTGGAGGATACATTGGAAATGTTCGGAACCCGTACCTTTACGGTGGTTGGTGTTGCCAGATCTCCTTATTATATTAATTTTGAGCGCGGAACTGCGTCTATTGGAGATGGTAAGGTGTCTGCTTTTGTTTATGTGTCAAAGGAAGCCTTTGCCTGTGATTACCTGACGGAAATTTATGTGACCACAAAGTTAGAATATGATGTATATACAAAGGAATATGAGGATTACATAGACGCATTGCTTGATGGGATGGAGAAAAAAACAGGCATTCTTGTGTTTGACAGGTACAATGAGCTGATTGCAGAAGCTCAGGAGAAGATAGACGATGCACAAAAAGAGCTGGATGACAAGGAAGCAGAGGCAGAAAAAGAACTGGATGATGCATGGAAGGAAATTCAGGATGGAGAGCAGGAACTTGCAGATGGAGAGCAGGAGATCAAAGATGGGGAACAAAAGATCAAAGATGGGAAAAAGGAAATTGCCGATCATGAACAGGAAATTAAAGACGGGGAACAGGAACTGATAGATGGAGAGCAGGAAATCAGGGAAAAGGAGCAGGAGCTTAAGGATGCTGAGGAAGAGGTCAGCTACCATGAGTGGGAGATTTTTGACAGTGAACTAAAACTTGCAGGCTCTAAGGATGAACTGGAAGCAGCCAAAAAAGAACTGCAGGAGAAGGAGGCAAAGCTTCTTGAACAGGAGGAAGCTTTGCTTGCCCAGGAAGAAGAATTAATCAAGCAGGAGCAGGAATTATCGGGAAAACAAACGGAGCTTGCTGGTCAAATAGAAGCACTGGCGGCTATGGAAGGTACATGGCCAGCAGCGGAAACACTGCTTAATGAGAAGTTGGCGCAGTTGGAGCAAGCCTATGCCAATGGCAGCGGAACCATGACAGAGGAGGACTATACAGCAAAAAGGAATGAGATTTTGGCTGGCTTGGGTGAAATTCAAATGTACCGCGGACAGCTTCAGGCACTTAGGGATGGCTATAGTCAGGTTCAGGGCGGTCTTGTACAGCTTCAGGCAGGTTTCAGTCAGATTCAGGCTGGAAAATCGGAAATCCAGTCAGGAAAGGAACAGATCAGGGAGGCAAAAGAAAAAATAGCCTACAATGAACAGGTTCTTTTAGAGGCGGAAATAGAATTGGCCCAGGCCAAAGAACAGGTTACAGATGCAAGGGCGGAGCTGGAAGACGGAAAAGTTAAGCTTGCCCAGGCAAAGATTGATTTAGAGGAAGGAAAGGCGGAACTTGAAAACGGAAAAGTTGAGCTGGCCCAGGCAAAAACAGATCTGGCAGATGCCCAGAAAGAGCTTGCAGAAGGAAGAGTAGATTTAGAAGATGGAAAAGCAGAACTGGAAGATGCAAAGGTAACTTACGAGGATGCCAGAACAGAATTTGAAGAAGAGGTAGCAGACGCCCAATTGAAAATTGATGATGCAAGGACAGAACTTGCTGAGATAGAGGAACCGGATGATTATGTGCTTACCAGAAATGCCAACATTGGTTATGCCTGCTATGAAAGTGATTCCAACATTGTAGCGGCTATTGCCAACGTGTTTCCCATTTTCTTTTTCCTTGTGGCAGCATTGATTTGTATGACTACCATGAACCGGATGGTAGAAGAGCAAAGAACCCAGATTGGTGTGCTGAAAGCGCTTGGATATGGAAATGGCGCTATTATGGGAAAATTTCTGTTTTATGCCGGTTCAGCGGCATTGTTAGGAGCTGTGGTCGGCTGTGCAGGAGGCACATGGCTTTTTCCGAAAGTTATTTGGACTGGCTACAGTATTATGTACAGCATGGGAGAGATCGAATATCATTTTGATTTCTGGATGGCAGCAGCTTCCATCGCCGCGGCACTTTTATGTTCTATGGGAGCAGCATATTTTTCCTGCCGATATGAATTGTATAGTGTGCCGGCAAATCTGATCCGCCCCAAAGCTCCCAAAAATGGGAAGAGGATTTTTTTGGAAAAGATCACTTTTATTTGGAGCAGAATGAAGTTTCTGCATAAGGTTTCCGTAAGGAATATTATCAGATACAAGAAAAGATTTTTCATGATGATACTTGGTATCAGCGGCTGTACCGCGCTTTTGGTCACAGGGTTTGGAATCAAGGACTCTGTCACAAATGTTGCAGATATGCAGTACGATCAGGTGCACATCTATGACATGAGCATTACTTTTAAGGATGAAGTGGATCAAAGCGAAAAGGATATGCTGGCAGAACAGACGAGGGGAATGCTGGCACAGACGTCCTACCGGTACGAGGAAAGTGTGGATTTGGATTTTGCAGGAAAGACAAAAACTGTTTATCTGGAGATTCCCGAAAATGCAAAGGAGATAGATGCTTTTATAAATTTGCACACAAAGGACGGTGAGCCGATTTCTTATCCCAAGGAAGGGGAAGCTGTTTTGACAGCCAAAATAGCAGAAAATATGGGAATCAAAGCAGGAGATCAGGTGATTCTTAGAGACAATGATATGAACAGCCTTACGGTTACGGTAACAGCTCTGTGTGAAAACTTTGTCTATAATTATATTTATATCAATAAGGAAACTTATGAAGAGCAGCTTGGCACATCACCAGACTATAAGAGTGCATATGTGATCGTGGAAGAGGGTGTAAATATTCACGAAGCCGCCGCTGTTATTTCCGATAATGAAAATGTGCTTGCAGTTTCAGTTATTCAGGATATGAGAGACAGAATCGGCGCAATGATGGAAAGCATGAACTATATTGTGATATTGATCATTGCCTGTGCAGGAAGTCTTGCATTTATTGTACTGTATAACCTGACCAATATTAATATTACCGAGCGGATCAGGGAAATCGCCACTATAAAGGTGCTTGGATTTTACGCCAAGGAAACGGCGGATTACGTGTTCAGGGAAAATTTGGTTTTGACAGGTATGGGAGCAGTGGTTGGTTTGGTACTTGGAAAATGGCTGCATTGGTTTGTTATGTATAATATTAATATTGACATGATTTCTTTTAAAACGGTTATTCTGCCAGTCAGTTATTTATGGAGTCTTTTATTTACCTTTGGATTTGCACTTTTAGTAAATGGACTAATGTTCTTTAAGCTGGAGAAGATCAATATGGCAGAGTCACTAAAGTCCATAGAATAAATATTATATGAAAAAACGCTGCACGAAAATTACGGTGCAGCGTTTTTTAAAATTACTCTACTTTTCTTTTTTCTTTCTTCCAACCATTGTAAAGCAGATCACAGCAGCTATAATATAGAGAACCAGCGTTACATAAAGCACCATCTGATAGCCGGTAGGGTTTACCATAGTATCAGCATGACCATCCAGCGGGATTTCCGTTCCAAAATGCTTTACAATAAAGGAAGCCATCTGGTTTCCGGTGAGACCTGCAAATGCCCATGCGGAAAGGGTAATACCGTGAATAGCACTGATATTTTTCATGCCATAGTGATCGGAAAGTAAAGTGGGCACGTTGCTGAAGCCGCCGCCATATCCGGCATTTACTACAAATAGCAGGATAAGTACAAGCACCATAAAGAAAGTATTCTGTCCCATATTGGTAATGCCCTGTGTAAGGATTACAAGTCCTGTGGCAACAATAGAGAGGATGAATATAATCTTGTAAATGGTGTTTCTGTCCTTAAAGGTGTCAGCCCATGCAGAAAAACCAAGACGTCCGCCTGCATTGAAAACAGCGGTAACAGAGGAAAGTACACCAACCATTCCAACTAACCCGATACACTTGATGATCATTTTTTCCTGGGAAATCAGGGCAAGCCCACAGGTAATATTCAGATAGAACATCAGCCAGATACCGATAAAGGTTACAGGCTTTTCTTTAATGACATCAATAGCACGTGCACCCTTTTCGGTGGAGGCAGGTTCATGCCATCCAGCAGGTTTTGCAAGAAGAAGATGTCCTACAAACATCATAATAAAATATACCACTGCCAGAATCAAAAACATTTTATAAATACCGCCATCGCCTAAGGAGGTAAGCAGTGCCTGCATGATCGGGCTGGCAATTGCTTTTGCAGCACCGAAGCCGGCAACAGCAAGTCCTGTGGCTAAGCCTTTCCTGTCTTCAAACCAGAGCATTAAGGTTTTAACAGGAGAAAGATAGCCGGTTCCAAGGCCGATGCCCATGATAAAACCATAGCACACATAAATGCCAAGCAGTGCTAAGATGCTGCCCTTATGCGCACCGCCATACCAGATAAAGAATCCGGTGCCTGCCATACCGGCAGCAAAGCAGATTGCGGCAATCAGAGAGGATTTATGAATATCTTTTTCTACGATATTGCCAAGAAAAGCGGCCGACATGCCAAGGAAGAAAATGGCAAAGCTGAAAGCCCACTCGGTAGCTCCTTTTGAAAAGCCGATATAATCAGCAATCTCCTGACTGAAAATAGACCAGCAGTAAACAGTTCCTATGCTGCAGTGAAGTAGTAATGCGGGTATTGCAGCCCTTACCCACTTGTTTTGTGAAAGACCTTTCATTTTACAACTCACTTTCTTATTTGATATATTTTTATGTAAATCGATAAATTCCGATTATTATTATACATGAGAGTGTGTATTTTTCCAAGTACATCTTCAAAATTTACAGTTATCTTTTGCAAGAGCAAAGACAAAAATAATCCATCTTTGACTGCATAAAAATATTGCTTGATATATAACAGGCTAATAAGGTATTCTATTAAGAAAATGAGCCAGAAAGAGGATATGTGATTATGAAATATCACTATAAACTAAATTGGGTATGCATGGTTCACAGGGTTTACAGAAGGTGCAGAACGTTATCAGGAAGTAAAGCTTTATCTTATTTTATTGACGAAATCCGCTTTGTCCGCTATGATAAACAAAGCGGATTTGTGTGTTTATGAGTTTATAAAAGTTTGAAAATCTATTTGGTTGTTGGGAAAATAAGGAGATATTAGATTTATGAGTTTCGATTCTGTACATTTTTTTGTTTTTTTTCTAATTGCAGCTTTGCTTCTTTTTTTTATGCATAAAAAAGCAAGACTGGTGTGGCTATTGGCCTGTAATTATTATTTTTACATGTGCTGGAATGCGAAGAGCGCATTATTATTAGCATTTATTACATTATGCACATATACTACAGGGCGATTTCTGGAAATGACAAAAGAAGAAAAACGTAAAAAGTGGATTGTTGCCGGCTGTTGTGCTGCAAGTTTTTCAATTCTTTTTGTATTTAAATATTTCAATTTTTTTATAGATAATATCAACAGCCTTTTGAATATAACAGGAACTGGCAGGACAATAGGATTACGATTAAATTTATTATTACCAATAGGGATATCCTATTATACTTTTCAGGCAGTCGGATATGTTATAGATGTTTACAGAGGAGAAAAGGCAGAACATAATTTGGTTAAATATGCAGTATTTGTTTCATTTTTTCCGCAATTAGGTTCAGGTCCTATAGAACGTGGAAAGAATATTTTAAGGCAGTTGGAAGAATTAAAAACTAAAAATTTATGGGATTATGATAGGATTAAAAATGGTATTTTATTAATATTATGGGGGCTGTTCCAAAAAATTGTAATAGCAGACCGTTTGGCCTTATTTGTGGATACAGTGTATGGAAATTACCCCCAATATGGGCTTTTAGTAATAATGACAGCGTTGGTATTGTATGCATTTCAGTTATATTGTGATTTTGATGGATACACGAATATTGCATGCGGCGCAGCACAAGTGATGGGAATTACTTTAATGCAAAATTTTAAAAGACCATACTTTGCCACAAACATCAAGGAGTTTTGGAGCAGATGGCATATTTCTCTGACCAGTTGGTTTAGGGATTATTTATACATTCCTTTGGGGGGCAATCGAAAGGGTAATTTCAGAAAGCAGTTGAATGTGCTGATTGTGTTTTGTGTAAGTGGACTGTGGCACGGCGCAAGCTGGAACTTTGTTATTTGGGGAGCGATTCATGGTCTTATGCAGGTGGAATATAATATTTTTTCTTCCAAGAAAAAAGAAAAAAATATGTCTTTCAGTACAAGGCTGAGGAATGGTATCATGACATTTGCATTGGTTGACCTTGCATGGTTCTTTTTTAGAACATCCTCTTTACAGGAAGCTTTTGGAATTTTGAGGCAGATGACAAGAGAGATAGGTGATTTTACTGCTATTTTGGAAGTTCTGGGAGATGGAGACCGGAATCTGTTAATCGTAGGATTGCTTATTTTATTTTTGGTGGACTTTGTTCATGAAAGGGGAATTTGCATCAGAAACTGGATTGAAAAACAGGAAGTATGGTTCCGTTATATTCTTTATATTGGAATAATCTTTTCATGTATATACTTAAGGATTCATTCAGAAGTTGACGGGGCGAGACAATTCATTTATTTTCAGTTTTAGGGGGATGAGATGAAAAGAGGAATCAAAATAATATTTGGAAGTTTTATAATAGTGTGTTCTATTTTAGTGATAAACAGTGTGCTTTCTTATATTGTAATAGATGATGCAGATGATGAAGTCAGGTATGCAATGCATGAGCTCTATGAGCAGGAAGAAATAGAAACATTGTTTTTGGGCTCCTCTCATGTGTTTTGTGGATACGATCCAAGAATTTTAGATGAAATTTTGGGAGAGAATACTTACCTTGCGGCTACTCCGGTGCAGAAAGTGGATGGATCATATTATCTGTTAAAAGAGGTAATAAAAAGTAATAACATAAAAAAAGTTTATTTAGATATGTTTTATCTTCAATACAGAGATATTCCTGCTGAAAGAGGCAATATACAAATGCAATGGATCTATTGCATAACAGATAATATGAAGAATAATTGGAATAGAGCAGAGTTTATATTAAATGCTTCTGACTGTGATTATTATATAGAAGGCTTTTTGCCATCTGCCCGCTATGGGAATTATTTATTGGATCGGAAAAGATTAGAGCGGATAGTGAAAAGTAAAAGAACTGAGGAATATATAAATTATGAAAATATTCCATCGGCTTTTTATAAAGGCGCATATGTGATACCTGGAGGCTCCGGTGATCCTGAGATGATAGCAAATCTGGATAAACTGGGAATAGCGGAAGATATTATTTCGGAATATTCTTTGAAATATCTTAATAAAATTGTGGAGCTTTGTAAAAAAGAGGAGATAGAGTTAGTTTTAGTTACAACTCCATTTACTGATTTTTATATACAGGCTTTAGGGAATTATGATACATTTTATGATTATATGAAAAATTATGCAAAAGCCAATGCTATAGAATATTATGATTTTAATTTATGCCGCCCGGAACTGTTGGTTATGGAAGAGGATGACTTTGTGGACTATCACCATTTATCCGGAAAGGGAGCGGTAAAATATTCCACTGCATTTGCAGAGGCGATGGCTTCTTACGATGAAGCAGAAAGGCAGGAGAAGTTTTACGATTCCGTACAAGAAAAGATAGATGATTTACCTCCCCAGACTATGGGTATTTTGTTGCAGGGATCAATGGATGAGGAGGGTGTGTATTTGATCACAACGATAGCTAATTGTGATGTAAATGTTGAATACAGGATATGCACGCTTGATGAGCAGGGAAATGAAAAGGAACTGATACAGGATTTTTCTGATGAGAATATAATAAGGAATTTACAAAAGGAGGAAACTGCATTTAAGATAACAGTACGTAATAAAGATACAGGGGAAGTCTGTGAAGAAGGGGTAATAAATTTATAGTTATATTTGATCTTCAGAAGCTTTTCAGAATTATAAATTGACAAATCGGGTAATCTACATTATGATATCAGTGTAAATGGCGAAGACGAAGTCAAGTAGTATGAATTATCGCTTCCAGAGAGCCGGGAGGGTGGAAATCCGGCAGAATGAATTCATATGAATAACACCTTTATCAGCTTAAATTCAAAAGAAATAAAAGAGACTGCTTGCAGTAAATCAGGTGGCACCGCGGATTATAGATTCGTCCTGAATTGATAAAGATTCAATTCAGGGCGTTTATTTGACATAAAGGAATTAAAACAAACTTATTTTATAGAAGGAAGGGAAACCAAAATGGAATTATCAACATTGTATCGTGAATGCACGTTAAACCAAATCTCCGAAAATGATATCGGAAAGGAAATGAAGGTTGCAGGGTGGGTAGAAAACATCCGTGATCATGGAGGGGTGTCCTTTATTGATTTGAGGGATATGTATGGGGTGCTCCAGATCGTTATGCGGGATACTTCACTGCTTAAGGGGATTAACAAGGAAGACTGTATCAGTATAAGTGGTAAAATTGAAAAGCGTGATGAGGAGACCTATAATCCTAAGATTCCTACAGGAACCATTGAATTAGAAGCTCACAGTGTTGAAGTGTTAGGAAAGGTATACAGGCAGCTTCCCTTTGAGGTTGCAACTTCTAAGGAGATCAGGGAAGATTTGCGTTTAAAGTATCGTTTCCTTGATCTGAGAAACCGCAAGGTGATGGACAATATGATTTTCCGCTCCAATGTGATTCGATTCCTGCGTGAGAAAATGACGCAGATGGGATTTATGGAGATTCAAACACCGATCCTGTGCGCATCTTCACCAGAAGGAGCAAGAGATTACATTGTACCTTCCAGACATTATAAAGGGAAATTTTATGCGCTGCCCCAGGCACCGCAGCAATATAAGCAGCTTTTGATGGTATCCGGCGTAGATAAGTATTTTCAGATTGCACCCTGCTTTAGAGATGAGGATGCAAGGGCCGACCGTTCTCCCGGTGAATTTTATCAGTTGGATTTTGAAATGAGCTTTGCAACCCAGGAGGATGTTTTTCGGGCAGGGGAAGAAGTACTGACAGCAGCTTTTGAAAAATTTGCACCGGAAGGGTATGAAGTGACAAAGGCGCCTTACCCGGTGATTAGTTATAAGCAGGCAATGCTTGAGTTTGGTTCCGATAAGCCGGATCTGCGCAATCCGCTGCGCATCATAGATCTGTCAGAGTTTTTTAACCGTTGTACCTTTAAGCCTTTCCAGAATAAGACCGTAAGAGCGATCAAAATTCATGGACATCAGTCCAAGGGCTTCCATGAAAAAATGTTAAAGTTCGCCACAGAAATCGGTATGGGCGGCTTGGGTTACTTAGAGGTTCAGGAGGATATGTCTTATAAGGGGCCTATTGATAAGTTTATTCCAGAGGATATGAAGGCAGAAATGAGAGAACTGGCAGGCCTGGAAAAGGAAGATACCATTTTCTTTATTGCAGATAAAGAGGAACGTGCTGCATCTTTTGCAGGGCAGATTCGAAATGAATTAGGCAGGCGCCTTGACATTTGTGAGAAAAATGCATACCGTTTTTGTTTTGTAAATGATTTCCCTATGTATGAAAGAGATGAGGAAACCAAGAAAATCGGATTTACCCACAATCCTTTCTCTATGCCTCAGGGCGGCCTGGATGCACTTAACAATATGGATCCTTTGGAAATTCTGGCCTATCAGTATGATATTGTGTGCAATGGAGTAGAGCTATCCTCAGGTGCAGTTCGGAACCATAACCTTGATATTATGGTGAAAGCGTTTGAGATTGCAGGCTATGATGAAGAAGTATTGAAGCAGAAATTTGGTGCGCTTTATAATGCATTCCAGTTTGGTGCGCCTCCACATGCAGGCATGGCGCCGGGCGTAGACCGTATGATCATGCTGCTGCGCAATGAAGAAAATATCCGGGAAATTATACCCTTCCCAATGAGCGGAACTGCACAGGACTTAATGTGCGGTGCACCAAATGAGGTAACAGAACAGCAGCTTAGGGAAGTTCATATTAAAGTCAGACAGTAAACAATGGTGCTGCATTTAGCGGGGCATTTGTTGTTAAATAGAAAGTTCCTGCGGAAAATTGCAGGAACTTTTTCACCCCACATATAAGCAGACAGGCGGCTATATATAGGCGGATAAAGTGACAGTGGGAAAGGCATGGTATTGATAAAATGAAGTATCACAATGATATGAAAATATTTATTGTAGGCGGTGGGGAGATCGGAAGATCGCTTGCAGTACAGTTATCGCGTGATGGTTACGAGCTTACAATGATTGATAAGGAAGAAAGTGTTGTCAGTAACATAAGCAATTCTGTAGATGCAATCAGTTATCAGGGAAATGGTGCATCTTATGCGGTCCTTAAAAATTTAAATGCCAGTGAGGCTGATATTTTTATTGCAGTGACCAATTCTGATGAATTGAATATTTTAAGCTGTTTTACGGCACACATGCTGGGGGCGAAACATACCATAGCCCGGATCAGAGACGTGGATTATGCAACACAAAATCGTTTTTATAAAAATGAGCTGGGACTTTCCATGATTATAAATCCAGAACTTGCAACTGCTATGGAAATCTACAGGCTTCTTCGGTTTCCTTTGGCAACCCGGGTTGAGGTGTTTGCAGGCGGAAGAGCTGAATTGGTGGAAATGACGGTGGGGGAAAAGTCTCCTCTTGCTGATAAGTCCCTGATTGAAATTAATAAAAATATGGGAATCAATCTACTGATCTGTGCAATTGTTAGAAAAGGCGAGGTCTTTGTTCCAAAGGGAGATACAGTACTACAGATGGGTGATATCCTTTATCTGACAGGAGCAGCAGAGGAATTTCGAAAGTCATTTAAACAGTTAAAAATGCCGGTGAAGCCGCTGCAGTCAGTTATGATTGCAGGAGGGAGCCGCATTTCTCATTATCTTGCAGAGGTTCTTTTGCGCCAGGGAGCAAAGATTACAATCATTGAAAAAAACAAGGATATGGCGGAAAAATTATCTACACTGGTTCCCAAAGCGGCTGTGATGTGTGATGATGCCCTTGCTTATTTTGATTCTATGTCAAATACGGATATTGCAAATACGGATGCATTTATTGCCATGACAGAAAATGATGAATATAATCTGGTGGCAGCCATGTATGCGGAGTCGCAGGGAATTAATAAGGTGGTATCACGTATTAATGCAAAATCCAGATTGAAGGTGCTGCCAGAAGGAAGCAGAATTTGTACGATTTCCAGAGAGGACGTTGCGGCAGACAGAATCTTAGGCTACAGTCGTTCTCTGTTAAATGCAGAGGACAATGATGCAGTGGAATCCTTATATCGGCTGATGGATGGCAAAATTGAATTTATAGAATTTAAGGTGGATGAAAACGTCAGAAATTTAAATATTCCGTTGAAGGATTTAGCGATGAGAAGAAATACGCTGCTTGGCTGTATTATCCGGGAAGGAAAGACGATTATTCCACGAGGGGATGACATGTTGCTTGCAGGAGATACAGTATTGGTGGTAACCATCAAAAGACAAATTGCGCGTCTGGAAGATATTTTTACAAAATAACAGGAAGGCGTATTGATCATGAATAAAAGGATAATTATTAATTTTATAGGTAAAATTATCTTGATTGAGGTAATGCTTATGATATTGCCTCTTTTGGTATCACTGCTTTATGGCGACGGAGATACTGCCGGTTTTTTATTTACAATGATTCCAGCAGGAATGATAGGCGGTCTTCTTATGAGGGTTAGACAAAAACAGGGAAGAATGAACAGCCGGGACGGATACTTTATTGTTGCGGCGGCCTGGATTATTATTTCGCTGATTGGCGCAATGCCTCTTTATTTAAATGGCGGATTTCCCACTTATTGGAATGCTTTATTTGAGATTGTCTCAGGATTTACCACTACAGGAGCTTCCATTTTAGCCAGACCGGAGGAACTGGGGCATGGTGTTTTGTTTTGGAGAAGCTTTACCCACTGGATTGGCGGCATGGGGGTATTGGTGTTTGTGCTTATGGTTATGCCTATGGAAAATGATAATTCCATGCACTTGGTGCGGGCGGAGGTGCCGGGCCCCACAGCAGGAAAGCTGGTGCCGAGAATGCGTACTACATCCATGATTTTATATGGGATTTATACAGCAATGACACTGATTTTGATTTTTTTGCTGGTATGCTTTGGAATGCCTGTTTTTGATAGTTTTTGTATTGCATTTGGGACAGCAGGCACAGGGGGATTTGCGGTTTCCAGTGCAGGAATAGCCGGTTATGGCAGCCTTGCAATTGAAGTGATATTAGGAGTGTTCATGCTTCTTTTTGGTATTAATTTTAGTGTCTATCATTTGATTATGCTGCGCAAATTTAAAGAAGCCTTTTGTATGGAAGAAGTAAAGGTATACTTATCAATCGTTTTTTTGTCGACCTTGGCGATTATGTTTAATATTGCAAAAATGGCCGGAGGATTTGGTCATGCACTGAGACAATCCTTTTTTCAGGTGGCAAGTATTATTACAACAACAGGATTTGCAACCGTTGATTTTGAATTGTGGCCGGAATTTTCCAAACATATACTGGTACTTTTAATGATCATTGGTGCCTGTGCAGGATCTACCGGAGGAGGAATGAAGATATCCAGGATGATCATTTTGACAAAATCCTTTGTGGCTGAGATCAGGCAGATTATTAATCCAAAAGAAATTATTACAGTCCGCTTAAATGATGCGGCGGTAGATAAAAAAACGCTTGATTCTACCAGAATTTACGTGGCAGCTTATATGATACTGCTCTGCCTGTTTACGCTTATTATTTCGCTTGATGGATTGGACTTTACCACTAATTTTACAGCAGTCATATCCTGCTTTAATAATATTGGCCCAGGGCTTGCCAAGGTAGGCCCAATGGCAAATTTTAGTGTTTATTCTGACTGGGCGCAGGTGGTGCTGTCAGCGGCGATGCTGACAGGAAGATTGGAAATATTTCCAATGCTCCTTCTGTTTGCAAGGTCGGCTCATGACAGGTAAAAAATTGCCTACGCCTATAATTATCTTTACATTATGAGGATTAGCAGATACAATAAAGGAGTCACATAATAAAGCAATAAAAAGAAAGAGTGGATGTTTGATATGCGTGATTCCATGAAGCAACTGGAAAAAATCAGAAGAATCATACAAAAGATATGTGTACTGCTGGATTTGATAGCAGCAGTGCTGGTGTTAGTAGCGATTCTTCTTTCGATAGCAAGTATAGTCAGAGATATTACCGTTTTTCAAAGATTGTTAACGGATACCTCGGAATTTAAACGGTATCTGGAACAGATTTTTATGCTTGTAATAGGAATTGAATTTTTGGGTATGCTCTGTAGGCCCAGTTCGGAAAATGTAATTGAAGTTTTGATTTTTCTAGTAGCCCGTCATATGATTGTAGGGGATACTACACCATATCAGGATTTTGTGTCAGTTATAAGTGTAGCGCTTTTATGTATAATCCGTAGGTATTTAAGAGTTTCCGGAGAAAAACAGAAAGAAAAAATAGCGGAAAAGAACAAACAGTCTGATGAAGAAAATGAAGATAATTTACAAAGTTAAAGCATGATTTAATTTAGCAAAAGACATTGAGGAAACCCCTGCAGCTATATATGCCGCAGGGGTTAAAAAATGGGATTCAAATAAAGATAATAGCATAATTAAAATAACTAATGATATTTAATAGGTCATTGCCTGTTCTTCACCATTCATGACGCGAAGTGCACCTTGTGCCAGAGCAAGCAGTTCATCTTCTCCCGGGTAAACGGTGATAGGAGCGATAAATCCAACTCTTTCCTTTAAGCCGCTTACTACAACTTTATCATAGGCAATGCCGCCTGTAAAGATAATTTGATCAACTTTTCCCTTTAAAACGCAGGACATAGAACCAATGTCTTTGGCAACCTGTAAAATAAAGGCTTCCCGAACTTCTGCTGCTTTTTCATTTCCTTCTTCGGCCATTGCATCAACATCACGCATATCATTTGTGCCTACATAGGCATTGAAACCGCCATTGCCAACGACTTTTTTATAAACTTCTTTTTCGGTATATTTACCGGAGAAGCACATTTTGATCAGTGCACCGGAAGGAACTGCGCCTGCCCTTTCAGGAGAAAATGCACCATCACCATCTAAGGCATTAAATACGTCAATGACGCGTCCCTGTTCGTGAGCGCCTACGGAAACGCCGCCGCCCATATGAACTACAATAAGATTTAATGTGTTATAAGCTTTATTTTGCTCCTTTGCAAATCGTTTTGCAACAGCTTTTTGATTTAAAGCATGGAACACGCTGGTACGTGGCAGCTCAGGAATGCCGGAATATCTGGCGATAGGGATCAGTTCGTCCACTACTGTAGGATCAACTATATAAGAAGGGACACCTATGGAGTCGCCAATTTCTCTTGCAAGAATACCGCCTAAGTTTGAAGCATGAGGTCCCTGTACACCAATTTTTAAGTCCCTTATCAGATCATCGCTTACCGGGTAAGTGCCGCTGGGAATGGGCTTTAACATACCGCCTCGACCTACTACGACCTGAAGAGATTTGATATCAAAGTTTTTCTTTTCCAAAACATCAAGAATAATCTGTTTTCGAAAATCCTTCTGATCTACAATGGAATCATATTTTTCAATTTCTTCCGTAGGATGGCGAAGGGTTTCTTCAAATAAAAGGGTTTCATCTTCAAACACGCCGATTTTGGTGGAAGTGGAACCAGGATTGATGATTAAACTTTTAACAGCCATTTGCTTTCCTCCAATTATTAATTATTTTTTGCCATAGCCTCAGCAACAACAGCGCCTAAAGCTATGGAATTTACCTTGGTCTCAAAATCATCAGAGCGGGAGGTTAAGATTACGGGAGCCTTGGTTCCTGTAAGAATATTTCCGTTGATGACTTTTGCAGTATGTACCAGACACTTGTAGACAAGATTACCTGCATGAATGTCAGGGAAAAGCAGAATGTCCGCATCACCCTGAATGGCTCTGTCTGTAGCACCTTTATGTTTTGCAGCTTCCGGATCAATAGCAAGATCTAAGGACAAAGGACCATCAACGATGCATCCTGTAATCTTTCCATCTTTGTTCATCTGGGTGAGCTCTCCTGCTTCAACAGTGGCAGGCATTTTTGGATTAATTACTTCAACTGCTGCAAGAGGAGCTACCTTAGGATTTGTAATGCCGCAGGCTTCGGTAATTTCCAGCGTATTATGAATAATATTTACTTTATCTTCCAGTGTAGGATAAGGAATAAATGCCACATCTGTAAGGAAAAGAAGGTGATCAATTCCTTCAATCTCAAATACGCAGACATGAGATAAAGGCTTGCCGGTACGGAGACCTACTTCTTTATCCAGAACACTTTTTAAAAAGCCTTTGGTGTCAATCAACCCCTTCATGTACATGTCAGCCTTTCCTTCATGAACGAGTTTGACTGCAGTAAGAGCAGCCTGCGTGGTGTCTTCTACGTTGATAATTTCAAAACCGTTTAAATCAATGTTCATGGAAGAAGCAATTTCCCTGATTTTCTTTTCGTCGCCTACTAAGATCGCGTCAGCAATCTTTCTTTCTTTTGCAGCAGATACTGCTTCTAATACAGCAGAATCCTGCGCTACGGCTACCGCTACCTTTTTGGTGCCGCATTCATTAACCTTGGCAATTAAATCTGCGAATGTTTTACTCATTTGTCTCCACCTCGATATTGTTATAGATTAAAAACTACCTTGTTAAAATAGTAACACTGTTTGGCAGAAAAATCAATATTCCCATGCCATAACAGCAAATAATCAATCTGCCTGAACTGTCATGACAAATTATGAATGCCGGACTAGGCGTATGATAAAATTTGTGCTAAAATAATGGATAAGTATATTAGCTTTAACGGAGGAACGATAATGAGTGAAGAAAAGAAAATTCCATACAAAATTTATCTGGAAGAAAATGAAATGCCAGTCAGTTGGTACAATGTACGTGCTGACATGAAAAATAAACCAGCCCCGCTATTAAACCCTGCAACGCTGCAGCCTTTAACTTTTGAGGAGATGCGGGGAATTTTTTGTGATGAGTTATGTAAGCAGGAACTGGATGATAAGACGCCTTATATTGAAATACCGGAAGAAATCCGGAAATTTTATAAAATGTACCGTCCTTCACCATTGGTACGGGCATACTGTCTGGAGGAAAAACTCAATACACCTGCAAAAATTTATTATAAGTTTGAGGGAAACAACACCAGCGGAAGCCATAAGCTGAATTCAGCAATTGCACAGGCTTATTATGCAAAAAAGCAGGGGCTTAAGGGAGTTACCACGGAAACAGGAGCAGGGCAGTGGGGAACAGCGCTTTCTATGGCATGTGCCTATTTAGGGCTTGACTGTCAGGTATATATGGTGAAGTGCTCTTATGAACAAAAACCTTTCAGAAGAGAGGTGATGAGAACTTATGGAGCAAATGTGACGCCATCCCCTTCTGATACAACAAATGTGGGACGTAAAATATTGGAAGAATTCCCCGGAACTACCGGAAGCCTTGGCTGTGCAATTTCCGAGGCAGTGGAAGCAGCTACCGCTCAGGAGGGATACCGCTATGTGCTTGGTTCCGTATTGACACAGGTATTACTTCATCAGTCCGTGATTGGCCTGGAGGCAAAGGCGGCTATGGATAAATATGGGATTAAGCCGGATGTGATTATTGGCTGCGCTGGCGGCGGCTCAAATTTAGGCGGTTTGATTTCACCTTTCATGGGAGAAAAGTTAAGGGGAGAGGCTGATTATCAGTTTATTGCAGTAGAACCGGCATCCTGTCCAAGCCTTACCAGAGGAAAATATGTTTATGATTTTTGCGATACCGGAAAGGTTTGTCCTCTTGCCAAAATGTATACCTTGGGAAGTGGCTTTATTCCCGCAGCAAACCATGCAGGAGGGCTTCGCTATCATGGTATGAGTTCCGTGCTTTCCCAGCTATATCATGATGGATATATGGAGGCAGTCAGCGTAGAGCAGACTTCTGTGTTTAAGGCGGCAGAAGAGTTTGCAAGAGTGGAGGGTATTCTGCCGGCGCCGGAAAGCGCACATGCAATCAAGGTTGCCATTGACGAAGCGATGAAATGCAAGGAAACAGGGGAAGAAAAAACAATTTTGTTTGGTCTTACGGGCACAGGATATTTTGATATGGTGGCTTATGAGCGGTACAATAACGGGGAAATGTCTGATTATATACCTACAGACGAAGAACTGGCAAAAGGACTTGCCGGAGTTCCTAAATTTCCTGGAAATGAAATTTAAATTATTATATTAGTGCCTTTGGGGACAGATAGGGGGGCTTATGGGGAAAAAGCATCTTTATATTATTGATGATTCCAAAACAATTTTGAAATATGCAGAAGGAGCTTTAATTGGAGCTTATAGAATTTCTCTTTTTCAGTCGGGGAAAGAGGCGTTGGAGAAGATGCATGAGGACAGTCCGGATTTGGTTCTTCTGGATATTAATATGCCGCAGATGGATGGGTATACGGTGTTCCGGCGCATGAAAGACAGTGCTGAACTGCGGAAAATACCGGTTATATTTCTTACCGCTGATACAAAGCAGGAAAGTGAAGTTATGGGGCTTGAAATGGGAGCAATGGATTACATTACCAAGCCCTTTGAACCACTGGTTATGCAGAGCCGCATTGCCCGAATTCTGGAATTGGACGATCTGCGAAAGCACTTAGAAAAGCTGGTGGAGGAAAAAACCGACGAAATTGAAAAGACATTTATTCAGGCAATTACCACAATCACTTATGCAGTAGATGCAAAAGACCGTTACACCAAGGGACATTCTGTAAGAGTTGCACAGTATTGTCTGGCAATTGCTAAAAAGCTGAATTGGTCCAAGCAGGACTGTCTTAATATTTATTATACAGCCCTTTTACATGATATAGGAAAAATCGGCATTCCTGATACAATTTTAAACAAGCCGGTGAAGCTTACTGATGAAGAATACAGTCTGATCAGAAATCATACGATTATGGGTGCCAATATTCTGCGCCCTATTACGATGGTGCCGGGAGTATGTGATGGTGCGCAGTATCATCATGAGCGTTATGATGGAAAAGGATATCCTTACGGATTGGCAGGAGATGACATTCCTTATGTGTCAAGGATTATTGGTATTGCAGATGCATATGACGCAATTACTTCTAATCGTATCTATGAAAAGGGAAGAGGAGAAGAGTACGCAGTCAATGAGTTAAAGAAGGGGAGGGGAAAGCAGTTTGATCCTTATCTGACTGATGTGATGCTTTCCATTATTGAAGAAGGCTTTCAATTTTCAGATACGCCTCAGTTTGAATTTGAGGATACGAAATCAGAAGAGGAAGCAGATGCTTTTATCATGGAAGTATGTAAAAAGACGGAGGCAGGAGCACAGAGAGCAGACGATACAGATGCACTTACAGGCTTTCCAATCCGTAAAGCTTTTGAGACCAGTGTAAATACTTATTTGAATGATCCACTGCACAATGGAACCATGCTTTTAATGGATGTGGATAATTTCTTATATGTAAATACAAACTATGGACATATTGCAGGAGACAGGATCATACGACGTCTGGCAGATGTGATTCGGGAACATACAATTCCTGACGCATATTTGTGTCGTATCAGCGGAGATGAGTTTGCTATTTTTTATCCGGGAGATTTTTCAGAGGAATGGATGGAGGAAATGGCAAAAGAACTGAATAAGATATTTAAAGAGGCGGTAGCGGATATTGACACGAACCATAAGCTTTCGCTTTCCATAGGGATCACTTATACGAAGAACCCTTTGGAACGCTGCAGGGATCTTTTGCAGAAGTGTGACAAAGCGCTTTATTATGTAAAGAGAAATGGAAAAAATTCCTATCAGATTCTGACGCGCGATACAGATGAGTATACAGAAAGCCAGGATAAGGGATTCCAGATTGACATTGCGGAATTAAAGAGCCGGCTTACGGAAGAGACGCCTTCTGTAGGAGCGTATTCTGTAGAGTATGGAGATTTTGAAAAAATATACCGGCTGGTTGCACGAAGCATAAGCCGAAGTAAAAAAGATGCACAAATTATCCTCTTTTCTTTGACAGAAAACATTCACGGAACTATGGACATCAGCGATTTGAATGAAGCAATGAATATTTTGGAAAGCTGTATTATTGGTTCTTTGCGGAAAGGAGATGTTACCGCCCGCTATAGTAGTTCCCAGCAGGTAGTAATTATGATTGACAGCAATCAGAAAAACGGCCATATGATAGCAGAGCGTATTATTACAAATTACTCTCGTATGTATGACAATTATAATATGGATCTGGTTTATAATATTGAACAGGTCAGTGCTAAGACAGAATAAAGCTTTTTATAAAATGATAATATTTGACTGGTTGAATAAAAACTGTGAATCTGATACAATTAGATTTGCAGTTTTTATAAATGGAGGTTGGTATGAACTTAATCCAAAAAGTATTTGGTACACATAGTGAGAGAGAAATAAAGCGTATAGAAGGAACAGTGCAGGCAATCGAAGATCTGCGTCCCCAGATGATGGAGCTTTCCGACGAGGAACTTCGTGGAAAAACAGAAGAATTTAAGAAAAGATACACAGAGGGAGAATCGCTGGATGACCTGCTTCCAGAAGCATATGCAGTTGTAAGAGAGGCGGCCAGAAGAGTGCTGCATACGGAGCACTACCGGGTACAGCTTATTGGCGGAATCGTTCTCCACCAGGGGCGTATTGCGGAAATGAAGACAGGTGAAGGAAAAACACAAACGTGTCTGCTCCCTGCTTACTTAAATGCGCTGGAAGGAAAAGGGGTACATGTTGTCACTGTCAATGATTATCTGGCAAAGCGTGATGCCGAGTGGATGGGACAAGTACATGAATTTTTAGGTCTCAAAGTAGGCGTTGTATTAAACAGTATGAAGCCGGAGGAGAGAAGAGAAGCATATAACTGCGATATTACCT
The DNA here is from genome assembly GCA_002490775.1 of Lachnospiraceae bacterium UBA7199. Lineage (GTDB taxonomy): Bacteria > Bacillota > Clostridia > Lachnospirales > Lachnospiraceae > Suilimivivens. Next base: position 86,881 of record DKUR01000054.1, read on the forward strand.
ATGTTACAAATAATGAATTAGGTTTTGATTATCTGCGCGATAACATGGTGATTTATAAGGAACAATTGGTTTTGCGTGATCTGCATTATGCCATCATTGACGAGGTGGACTCTGTGCTGATTGACGAAGCAAGAACACCGCTTATTATTTCAGGACAGAGTGGAAAATCTACAAAGCTTTACGAAGTGTGCGATATCCTTGCCAAGCAGATGAAGCGCGGTGAAGATATGCAGGAACTGACCAAAATGGATGCTATTATGGGCGTGGAAAGAGAGGAAACCGGTGACTTTATTGTCAATGAAAAGGACAAGGTAGTTAACCTTACCGCACAAGGTGTTGAAAAGGTGGAGAAATTTTTCCAGATCGACAATCTTGCAGATCCGGATAACATTGAAATACAGCATAACATTAATCTGGCTCTTCGGGCAAATAATCTGATGTTTAAGGATCAGGATTATGTGGTCAAGGACGATCAAGTGTTAATTGTAGATGAATTTACCGGGCGTATTATGCCAGGGCGGCGTTATTCGGACGGACTTCATCAGGCAATTGAAGCCAAAGAACATGTAAAGGTGAAAAGAGAAAGCAAAACACTGGCTACTATTACATTCCAGAATTTTTTCAATAAGTTTGAAAAGAAGGCAGGCATGACAGGTACTGCACTTACGGAAGAAAGGGAATTTCGTGATATTTATGGCATGGATGTGGTTGAAATCCCTACAAATAAGCCAGTTGCCAGAATAGATTTGCAGGATGCGGTATATAAAACCAGAAAAGAAAAGCTTCATGCAATTGTGGAGGCAGTAAAAGCATCTTATGAAAAGGGACAGCCAGTACTGGTGGGCACCATTACCATTGAGGCTTCCGAGGAACTCAGCAAACTTCTTAGTAAGCAGGGGATTCCTCATAAGGTATTGAATGCAAAATTCCATGAGCTGGAAGCGGAAATCGTAGCGGAAGCAGGTGTCAGCGGGGCTGTTACCATTGCTACAAATATGGCAGGGCGTGGTACCGATATTAAACTGGATGATGCTGCAAGAAGTGCAGGAGGTCTTAAAATCATTGGTACAGAAAGACATGAGTCCAGGCGTATTGATAATCAGCTCAGAGGGCGTTCCGGACGTCAGGGGGATCCTGGCGAATCTAAGTTCTATATTTCGCTGGAAGATGATTTGATGCGTCTGTTTGGTTCAGAGCGTCTAATTAGTATGTTTAATGCTCTCGGCATTCCCGAAAATCAGGAAATCGAGCATAAAACATTAAGTAATGCAATTGAATCCGCGCAAAAGAAGATAGAAACCAATAACTATGGCATCAGAAAGAATCTTTTAGAATATGATCAGGTTATGAACGAGCAAAGGGAGATCATATATGAAGAGAGACGCCGCGTATTAAACGGCGAAAGCATGAGAGATGTGATTTATAAGATGATCACTGATATTGCTGAAAATACAGTAGATATTGTGATTGGCGACGACACGGACTATGACGATTGGAATCTTGAAGAACTCAATACGCTGCTTTTGCCTACCATTCCTTTAAGGCCTGTAAACAGGGGGCGCATCAATACACCGAAAAAAAATTCCTTAAAACAGCAGCTTAAGGAAGAGGCTGTAAAACTTTATGAGGCAAAGGAAGCAGAATTCCCCGAAACGGAAGCAATTCGTGAATTGGAGCGTGTGATACTGCTTAAGGTGATTGACAGAAAATGGATGGACCATATTGATGATATGGATCAGCTCCGTCAGGGAGTTGGCCTGCAGGCATATGGGCAGAGAGATCCTTTGGTAGAATACAAGCTCAGTGGTTATGAAATGTTTGATGATATGACACAAAATATCAGAGAAGAAACGGTAAGAGTCCTGTTCAGAGTCAGAGTAGAGCAGAAGGTTGAGAGAGAGCAGGTTGCCAAGGTGACAGGAACAAACAAGGATGATTCTGCAGTGAAGGTACCGGTAAAACGTGAAAATGCCAAGATATATCCCAATGATCCATGTCCCTGCGGCAGCGGAAAGAAATATAAACAATGCTGCGGTAGAAAATAAAATAAGAAAGAGGTGAACGTTAAGTGGTAGAATTAGACCAGATGAAGTCTGAATTACAGGCTTACAAAAGCCCTTTAGCGGAAGTGAGGGATTCACTTTGACTTAGCAAATAAGTCAAAAAAAATTGAAGAACTGGAAAGAGAAATGGAAGCTCCCGGTTTTTGGGATGATCCTGACAGTTCCAACCGGAAGATGAAAGAACTTAAAAATTTAAAGGATTCAGTGGAAACCATAGAGGGGTTGGAAACTCAGTATGAAGATATTGAAACCCTGATTGAAATGGGATATGAAGAAGACGACGAACAACTTGTTTCTGATATCCGGAAAGAACTTGACGAGTTTATTGACACATTTGAAGATATCCGTATCAGCACGCTGCTTTCTGATGAATATGACGGTTTGAATGCTATTTTGAAGCTGAATGCAGGAGCTGGCGGAACAGAAAGCTGCGACTGGTGTTTCATGCTTTACCGTATGTATACCAGATGGGCAGAGCGCAAAGGATTTTCTGTAGAGGTATTGGATTATCTGGACGGAGACGAGGCAGGAATTAAGTCAGTGACTTTTCAGGTAAATGGGACCAATGCTTATGGTTATTTGAAATCAGAAAAGGGAGTGCACAGGCTGGTGCGTATTTCCCCTTTTAATGCCCAGGGCAAGCGGCAGACTTCTTTTGTGTCACTGGATGTTATGCCGGATATTGAAGAAGATGTGGATGTTGAGATCAATGAGGATGAACTGAGGATCGACACGTACCGAAGCAGCGGTGCAGGCGGACAGCATATAAATAAGACTTCCTCTGCCATTCGTATCACTCATATCCCAACAGGTATCGTGGTGCAGTGCCAGAATGAACGCTCCCAGTTTCAGAATAAGGATAAAGCAATGCAGATGCTGAAAGCAAAACTGTATATGCTGAAAAAAGAAGCTAATGCGGAAAAACTTTCTGATATCCGCGGAGAAGTAAAAGAAATCGGATGGGGCAATCAGATCCGCTCTTATGTCATGCAGCCCTATACTATGGTCAAGGATCACAGGACCAGTGCGGAGACAGGAAATGTAGATTCCGTTATGGATGGAGCAATTGATCTTTTTATTAATGAATATTTAAAGTGGATAAATGTGAACAAAACCTCTAAAGAGTCATCAATGTGATGGCTCTTTTTTAACATAAGGATGGATGGAAAAGCGTGCATCCGTTGTGAACATAAGGATGCCTGGCAAAGGCTGGCATCCGTTGTTTTTTATGGCAGAAAATAATTGTTTCATAACAAAAAACTATGGCTGGATTTGAGATGATCCGATGTATATAACAGAAGAAATGAATCGTTTCTGATAGAAATATTTACCCACAGGAGGATGATTTATGAATATATCAATTAATCAGTCAAATATTTTTTCTGTTTTGAATCGGCAGTTTGGAGCCTTTGGAACGTCAAAGAGCACACAGGATAAGATGGAACGTCAGCAGAAAGCGCAAAATCAAATAGACTTTTTAGAAAATCAAAAGACAAATCTGAAAAATATGGAATGCGACAGTCTTGAGGAAATTGCAAAAAAGCTGGAGATGTTTCATTCTTATGAAGACCAGATTGCAGAGGTTAAGAAGGCCTATAATAACGAACAGATGGGGCATGTCCTGGACGAAGCGATGGAACAAGGCGAGAAGATTGCAGAAGCAGTGGAAAAGACAGAGCCGAAGACACCAGAGGAAAGAAAAAAAGACATGGCGGAAGAAGCTCTTGGATTAGACGAATCAAAAGGAGCATTGACAGAAAGCCTGGAAGAGATAGAAGAAGTAATTTCCGAATCAATAGAAGAAATGGAGGAGGAGATTCTGGAACAATCAACTAAGGAGCTGCGGGGAGAAAATTTAAAGGCAGTAGAAGAGATGTCTGCTGACGAGCCTCAGTATATGCCTTTTGATATGCGAATTTAGACAGAAAAAATTGTTTTATTGAAATGAAATGGAGTGGAAAATCGTAGCAAAATTTGTTTTTGCAGAGCGAGATTCCACTTTATTAACATAAGGATAGATCGCAAAGCGTGTCATTCGTTGTTTAACATAAGAATGTCTCACAAAGCTGAAAAGGCTAATATTAATTTATCTAGGGTTTTGAAGGAGGCACTGATGGTAAAATTGAATATACCATAAATTCTTTGGATGAGATGCTTTTTTATGCTATGATTCTTATGTCAGTGAAAATGAACGGAAAACACTTAAGGAGCGCCAAATGGAAGGCATTGAAGCTGCCAGATGGTGTGGGCTGAAAACAGGGGCGTTTTACTATCGAGCCAGAAAAAGAAAAGCATAAATATTATATGATGTATGAAAAGTAACCACACTCAATTCTTCCTCTTCCTCACCAGATCCAAATAAAAATTAGCATAGGTAGCCTGCATATAGGGACGAACCCACAAAAAGGCAATGCCGCATGATAAAAAGCAAAGAAAATACATGGGAATGAAGGACAGAGTAATATAAAAAAGTCTGCCTTTATTCCCTTTCATAATAGAAATACTCATTTTAAGCAGTTGGGAAGCCGAATATTCAGGAAAATCCATCATCAGGTAAAATCTTTGCGACAGCATTAAATCTACAAATAGCGAAACAATAGAGCCTGCCAGATAAACGATTGCATAAATTAAAAACAGCACTGCATCCCCTGATACTTCCTCAGAAGCAAGAGATTCTTCAGTAAGCTGCGGCAGGGATCTAAGAGCAAAAATTCCAAGAATCATGGCAGGCAGAGAGCACAATATGGAGATGCCGCCTGCAACTGCCTGAACATAAGCGACTTTAGAAGCATCCTCCCCAAAACACCGGAACAGATCCTTTACAGCAGGGCTTGCCCCGCTGGCAACGGTTAAATATACATAAGCCTCACCGGCAAGGAAAAAACCAAATAATATTTGTAATAGAAGTTGGGCGGCGCTGTATAAAAAAACGCTTATCACAGAACTTGTTCCAATTGCGAGACTAATGATCATAGAGACCGGAAGCAGGCACAGCCCTATAAGAAGCGTAATAACTGCTGTTACGCCATATTTCCCAAGCAATTGCCCTTTGGCCGCCGATTTTAGTGAGGAAGAGGACATAAATTGATCCATAAATAAATTAAACTCCTGTTTGATACCCCACAGTAAGCTGTGGGGGAATGACTGAAATTATTCTGCTATACTGCAATATCCAGATTACTTCCAATCAGAGATGCAGCATCAGCAGATTTTTTATTTTTTGTGTAAGGATTACTTTCATTTGGATATTTGATCTGGGTGGAAGTAGTTCCCCCTGCCACATAGCTGCGCCCACATTCAGGACAAACAGCGGTCTTCAAAGAAACGTTGGCAGAAATGACTTTTCCACCTTTTTGGGCAGCCTTGGAGAATGCATTGTTTACATGCTCCTGCTCATGGGCACGCACTCTGGAAGCAGAAGCTTCCGGGGAAATATGAGCGGCTGATTTAAAAGAAACCATTTCATCGGAACCGTCCTGATATTTACGGTTCTTGCAGGTTTCACACTCTGCCGGAGAAGATTTCCGTCCTGGAGAAACTTTTGTAGATTCACCAGGGTTTAGAACGGGCTTTTGAGAGCCTGAAACAGCACTTGATGAATAACTGCCGGCGTATCCGTTTCCATAGTAATTTGCATAATTAAAACTGCCAGTAATGATATTACTCATAAAATTCTCCTTTCCCGATTCCTTATGCTATAGGTAGTATTCTGTGGTAAATAGTTTGCTATTGCTAATTAGATTCTCCAACATATTCGCGCATAATGTCCTCATAAGACATACCTAAGATATCCTCAATTTCTTGTCCTGTCTGCTCTTTAAACTGCTGGTCGATCTGCTGTCCAAATTTGATCAATGTATCCCCGCTGGTGGATAGAAGCATGGCAGAGAAAGATGCGATCATAACAAAAAGGAGAGCGATTGAACCAATTGCAGTTCCAATTCCCACTTTGGCAGTTGTCAGCATTTTTTTAAGAGATCCTTTGGAAAGAATGGCAAGTACAACTGCAATGCTTCCACAGACAAGGGGAATGTATACCGTAAATAAAGTAAATATACTGACAACCCCTAAAATCATAGACACAGTGGCCATTGTCTGGCCGGGATTACGGGGAGGCAGATTATAATAATTTGATTGATAATTGTTATCCATAAATTTCACTCCAGTCAAAAACCCCGCCGCAAGCAGCGGGGCATCAAATTTGTTGCGCCCCAAAGGGCGGGGTATTTGACCCTCGCGGCAGTCGCCAAATGACTGCAAGCAGCCACTTGGCTCGTTGCTCGCGGGAATAAAGTGCTGGGCAGTACTCCCATTTACTGATATTTTATCACTTTCTCAAGGAGAATACAAATCTTTCTTGAAAAAGGGAAGGGATATCTATTATAATAGGAGGTAAGCTGTGTAAGCAATGATAAATGTAAAGCAAACGCTTTTATGAATATGCGACAGATGAAATGTTGTTATAAAAGAAATCAATCAGAGCGTATGTGCAGATGGGAGAAAGTATGGATATTATACTAAAATTGAAAGAAGAACTGAAAGTAGAAAAATGGCAGGTGGAAGCAGCAGTTAAGCTGATTGACGAGGGAAACACCATCCCTTTTATCTCCCGTTATCGTAAGGAGGCAACTGGTTCTTTAAATGATGAGGTTCTTAGAAATCTTTACGAAAGGTTAAACTACCTTCGGAATTTAGAAGAAAAGAAGGAACAGGTGATAGGAAGTATTGAAGAGCAGGGAAAGCTTACAGATGAACTGAAAGAAAAAATTCTGGCAGCAGAGACACTTGTAGTTGTGGAGGATTTATACCGTCCCTACAGGCCGAAAAGAAAAACCAGAGCAAGTGTGGCCAAGGAAAAGGGGCTGGAAGGTCTTGCTGAATTTATTTTAAAGCAGGATGCATCAGCACCTCTTATGGAGGAGGCTGCAAAATATATCAGTGAAGAAAAAGAGGTAAAGAGCGCGGAAGAAGCTTTGCAGGGAGCAAAGGATATTATTGCCGAAATGATTTCTGATGAGGCGGATTACCGTATCTATATTCGTAACATTACTATGGAGGAGGGAATCCTTACCAGCACGGCAAAGGATGAAAAGGCAGAAAGCGTGTATGAGATGTATTATGCCTATGAAGAACCTTTAAAGAAGGTAGCAGGGCACCGCACACTTGCTCTTAACCGGGGAGAAAATGAAAAATTTCTTGTGGTTAAAATTAATGCACCTGTTGAGAGAATCCAGCAGTATCTTACCAAAAAGGTGATTACGAAAGAGAATGAATTTACAACTCCTGTTCTTACAGAAGTGATTCAGGATGCTTATGACAGACTGATTGCGCCTGCAATTGAAAGAGAAATCAGAAATGATCTTACAGAAAAAGCTGAGGATGGCGCGATTTCTGTATTTGGAAAGAATTTAGAGCAGCTTCTCATGCAGCCACCTATTGTAGGGAAGGTAGTGTTAGGATGGGATCCTGCATTCCGTACAGGGTGCAAACTGGCGGTGGTAGATGCTACCGGAAAGGTATTGGATACCAAAGTAATTTATCCTACAGCGCCGCAAAACAAGGTGGAGGAGGCCAAGGCAGAACTGAAAAAGCTGATCAAGAAATATGGAATTTCCCTGATCAGTGTTGGAAATGGAACCGCATCAAGAGAGTCTGAGCAGATCATTGTGGAGCTGATTAAAGAGTTAAATATGCCAGTCCAGTATGTGATCGTAAGTGAGGCCGGAGCATCTGTCTATTCTGCAAGCAAACTGGCAACGGAGGAGTTCCCCAATTTTGATGTGGGGCAAAGAAGCGCAGCTTCCATTGCAAGAAGACTTCAGGACCCGCTGGCCGAGCTTGTAAAGATTGATCCAAAATCTATTGGTGTAGGACAGTACCAGCATGACATGAATCAGAAAAAATTGGGAGAAGCCCTTGGAGGTGTGGTTGAAGACTGCGTAAATAAAGTAGGAGTGGATCTTAATACTGCATCTGCTTCCCTTTTAGAGTATATATCTGGCGTTTCAAAGGCGATTGCTAAAAATATCGTAGAATACAGAGAGCAGAATGGAAAGTTTGTAAACCGTGCCCAGCTTTTAAAAGTGCCTAAGTTAGGTCCTAAGGCGTATGAGCAATGCGCAGGATTTTTGCGGATTCTGGACGGGGATAACCCTCTTGACGCTACCAGCGTGCATCCGGAATCCTATGAGGCAGCAATGAAACTGCTTGAAAAAATGGGACTTACTATGGAAGATGTGCGTCTTGCCCAAAAGCAGGCGGCAAAAAATAAGGGAGTGCTGAAAAAAGAAGCACCTGCACCTAAAAAAGAGCCTAAAAGCAGGCAGCAGAAAATCGTCATTCGTAATACTGATACAGCTATGGGAAAAGCTCTTGCGGCAGCAATGGGCGGGATGACCATGTCTTTTGAAGAAGATACAAAAGGAAAAGGGAAAAAAGGCGGACAAGAAGCCGCAAAAGAAAGCGGTATATCAGGTGGAAGTGCGGCAGTAAGCACTCTTGAGAAAAAAATCAAGGATAAAAAACAAATGGCCCAGGAGCTTGGCATTGGGGAAATTACCCTTACCGATATTTTAAAGGAATTGGAAAAGCCTTCCAGAGATCCTAGGGAGAATATGCCGGCGCCTATTTTAAGAAGCGATGTACTGGATATGAAAGACTTAAAGCCGGGAATGATTTTAAAGGGAACCGTCCGTAATGTAATTGATTTTGGTGTATTTGTGGACATCGGTGTACATCAGGACGGCCTGGTACATATTTCACAGATTACAGACCGTTTTATCAAGCATCCGTTGGAAGCTGTAAGCGTAGGGGATGTTGTAGATGTGCAGGTGCTCACCGTGGATACTGCCAAAAAGAGGATTGGACTTACCATGAGAATCGGCCAAGATAAGAATTAATGTATGAATAAAAAAGTGTAAAGTCATTTTAATAGACTTTACACTTTTTATATTAACATAAGGATGGCTGGCAAAGCCTGGTATTCCCTTTCTTAAAAAGCTGTTATACGATGCATAGACGCATCTGCTTTGTGCTTGTCAAGAATATTATGTACCCTTTCAATTTCATCAAGAACTAAACCAAATTCTTTTTTTATTTCATTTTTTAGTGTACGTTCTGTCTGCTTCATTTGGGATTCTAAAGTATCAATTTTAATATTCATAGTCTGCATGTCAGACTTTAAGTTCTGGACATCAGATTTTACGCCTTGCATTTCTGCTAATAGCAGATCTAATTTTTCACTGTTTGTCATATATATAATATCCCTCCATAGAGAAAGCCCCTTACGTATAGCAATTGTATCACAGGCGGCGGATAAAGTCTACTTAAATATGGACGAAAATAAAAATTAAATAATATGATTTAATGAACAAAATAAAATACAAATTTATCTATTGCCTCCTGAAAGAAACAGTGCTACAATACTTTTTGTAAATAAAGAAAAGTTCTTCGGGGCAGGGTGAAATTCCCTACTGGCGGTACAGTCCGCGACCCATGAGTTTTTGTCAGGCGCGCAGATGAAAACGAAGTGGCTGATTTGGTGAAAGTCCAAAACCAACAGTAAAGTCTGGATGGAAGAAGAAAAAGGCGGTTTGCTGCGTATGCAGTGAAACAGCTTTGTGTAAAGTAAATTTATGCCCTGAATGATTGATTCCAGCAGGAAATTTGTGATGTCGTTTACTATAAGTGCCTGCGAAGCGGAAGCAAACGTTCGGGGATTTTTTACTTTGTAAGAAGAACCTTTCTGAAAATTTAATACCGTAAATGCGGAAGTTTTTAGGAGGAAAAAGAAATGAATCATGGATTATGGTCAAGTGTAAAAGACAATGTAGTATTTGTATTAGTTTCAGTGGGAATTGCAGTGGCGCTTTTTGGCATTGCTTACCTCACAGAAAAGATCTGCAAAAAGAAAAGCGGAAATGAGGAGAGAATATTAAATACCAGAAAGATAGTGATGATTGGGGTGTTTTCGGCAGTGGCAATGGTGCTGCATATTTTTGACTTTCCGGTGCCCTTTGCACCGCCTTTTTATAAGCTGGATTTTAGCGAAATTCCTGCTTTGATTGGCGCATTTGCTTTTGGACCGGTGGCAGGTGTTATGATAGAGTTTTGTAAAATTTTATTGAAGCTTTTTGTCAAAGGAACCAGTACAGCCTTTGTGGGGGATCTGGCAAATTTTGTGATTGGCTGCAGCTTTATTCTTCCGGCGTCTGTTGTATATCTGTTTAAAAAGACAAAGAAAAATGCTGTTATGGCATCTACCCTTGGGACGCTGATCATGACGGTGTTTGGAACTATGTTTAATGCCATTTATCTGCTTCCGGCATTTGCTGCTTTATATGGTATGCCATTAGATGTTATTGTGGGAATGGGAACTGCTATCAATTCCAATATCACCAGCGTGACCACCCTTGTGATTTTTGCAGTGGCACCTCTTAATTTGTTAAAAGGCGGGAGCGTGTCTTTGGTGACTATGTTAGTATATAAGAAACTGAGCCCAATCCTGAAGGAAGCAACACTTCCAAGGAAAGTAAAGAAAGTGGAGACCGTTGTAAAATAGCAGTTCAGACATGCAAAAAGCAGCGAGTGGTGAAAATACTCTTATGATAGAGGTAGATTGACAAAAAGCCCGCCTTCGGCCTTTGAAAGGAGCATGATTGTAACAATGAAATCACAGATTCGATTTGAAGATATGGGAATATTACAAGGAGAACTTGGTGGGGAGGCTTCTGTTCCAGATTTACTTGGAGAACAGATTCTTCAGAATGATCTGCAATTCAAACTGGATGAGGCGGATGAGATATTCGAGGGGTATGGCAGGTGTCAGAATGCCTATCCTTATAGAAGGTTTAACTGTTATTCCCGGGAACTAAAGCAGGGAATTGTAAAAACTGCTGTTTTGGAAAACGACTTTTTGAAGGCAGTATTTTTGCCTGATTATGGCGGCAGGCTCTGGAGTTTATGGGATAAAAAGAAAAATAGAAATTTATTATATACAAATGATGTCTTACGATTCAGCAATCTGGCAACAAGAAATGCTTGGTTTAGTGGCGGGGTGGAATGGAATATTGGTATTATAGGCCACACACCCCTTACTACATCTGCCTTATTTACGTCCTATTTGGAAGATGATTATGGAACACCTATTTTGCGGATGTATGAATATGAACGGATCCGGCAGGTGACTTATCAGATGGATTTCTGGCTGGGGGAGAAGGATTGTTTTTTAAACGCAAGAATTCGTGTTGTTAATTTTGGTGAAAGAATAGTCCCTATGTATTGGTGGAGCAATATTGCTGTTCCGGAATATGAGAAGGGAAGGCTTGTGGTTCCGGCAAAAAAAGCATATACCTTTCGCAATGGAGCGGTATTTAAGACAGATATTCCGATAGTAGAGGGAAGGGATATAACCCGATATCAAAATATTCCCAAATCAACAGATTATTTTTTTGAGATACCCAAGGAAGAGCCTAAATATATCATTAATGTGGATGAAAGTGGATACGGCCTGTTCCATTTGTCAACCGAGCGTTTACAGTCACGAAAATTGTTCTCATGGGGACATACGCAGGGCGGAAAACATTGGCAGGAGTTTCTCACGGAAAAGGCAGGGGATTATATTGAAATACAGGCAGGGTTAGGAAAAACGCAATATGGCTGTGTACCTATGGCTCCCCATACAGCATGGGAATGGCTGGAACGTTATGGGGCAATAGAATTGGAAAAGTCAGACAGGGAGGATTCCTTTGAAAACCTCCGGGACAAGGTCACGACAACGATACAGAAGAAAAAGATGGGGCAGGAAATGGAAACGGTGCTTCATGCAACAAAAGAAATGGCAAAGAAAAAGTCCCGGCTTATTTACTGCGGAAGTGGATATGGCGCTTTAAAGAATAAAATCAGGGAAGCGGAAGGAAAATCTTCTATTTCCCAGCACCTTGAATTTGGTGAATGCACAGAAGAATTAATGCTGTGGGAAAACTTTATTAAAACCGGAGAGCTGGGGAAAGTAGATGTATCTTTAAAACCGCCGGCATTTATGGTGGATCAATTCATTTATAAAAAGCTTCGGGAAGGAATCGAAGATAGATATAAAAATAACTGGTATGCACATTATCAGTTGGGAATTTTTTATTTTCAGCAGGAAGAATATCAATGGGCAGAAAAGGAGTTTAGTCAGTCAGCAGCAGTAGAAGAAAATGCCTGGGCATATCATGGAATTGCAGTCATACATACGATTGATGGGAAAAAAGAAGAGGGAATAAGGGCGATTTTAAAAGGAATGCAAATGCAGAAAGAGGATCTTTCTTATCAGAGAGATGGTTTTCGAATGCTTCAAATTAATGAGGCGTTTGCTGAGATTATAAAAGCCTATGAGCAGTTGGAGCCTGCATTAAAAGAGGACAAGCGGCTTATTTTTTATTATATACAGGCCCTTACAAGGCAGGGAGAATATCAAAAAGCATATAACCTGCTTTGTGCTGATGGAGGGCTGCTGGTTCCTGATTTGCGGGAAGGGGAACTGAGTCTTGGAGCGTTGTGGAGGGAGCTTTACGAAAAATTATTTGGGGAAAAGAAAGAGGTGCCCTCTGTTTTTGATTTTATTGCATTTGAATAAGCACGTTTGAATGGTGAAGGAGCATTTATGATTAAGGTAGATCATATTCATAAGGATTTTGTATCGCCTAAAAAATATCCGGGGTTTCGCGGTGCGGTGAAAGGACTTTTTTCCAATGAAAAAGTAATCAAAAAGGCGGTGGATGACATTTCATTTACCATAGAAAAAGGTGAAATTGTTGGATATATCGGCAGCAATGGTGCCGGCAAATCCACCACCATTAAAATGATGACGGGAATTCTGACACCTACAAAGGGGAGCTGTGAAGTGGCCGGGATCAATCCCAGCCGAAACAGAAAAGAAAACGCGCAGAATATTGGTGTTGTATTTGGGCAGAGGACTCAGCTTTGGTGGGATCTGCCCTTAAGTGAGTCTTTTACAATACTAAAAGAAATTTATAATGTATCGGATGAGATGTTTCAGGCGCAAATGGATTTTTTAAACAGGGTGCTAGGGCTGCCAGAGTTTTTTGACAGACCGGTGCGTACATTGTCTTTAGGACAGCGTATGCGGGCTGATTTAGGCGCGGCGCTTTTACATAATCCCAAAGTGCTTTATTTAGATGAGCCTACCATCGGGCTTGATCTTGTGGTTAAGGATAATATTCGAAAGGCAATCAAGGAAATCAATGAAAAATATCAGACTACAGTTATTTTAACCACCCATGACATTGGCGATATTGAAGAACTGTGCAGCAGGATTATTATTATTGATGAAGGAAAAAAGATTTATGACGGTTCGCTGGCTGCTTTAAAAGAAATATATGGAACCAAAAGAACAGTGACAGTGGAGATCAGAGAACCGGAAAAGGTGAAGAATTTATGTTTGGCTGAAATTCTTGGAGTGGGACAGGAGGATTGTACCGCCTCTTTTGACAAGGAAAGCAGTACCTTGAATGTAACCTTTAATAAGCATAAAATACAAGTTCCCCAGATACTTTCAGCAGTGATGGAGAGAGTGGAAATTAAAGATGTACAGATTCAGGAAACAGAGCTTGCCCAGATCGTAAAGGAAATTTACAATCATGGGATGAGGGAGGGCTCGTGATGGGGAAGCGGTTGAAAATCTATCTGCCTTTTGCTGCCAATGAAATGAAACGTCAGATGGCATACAAGGGAGCTTTTTACCTGTTTATTCTGATTGATCTGTTTAGCTCTTTTATCAGATATTACCTTTGGATGGCTATTTATGGAAGTTCCGGGCAGGAGGTATTAGGCGGTCTGTCCCGAAGTGAAATGGTAGTCTATGTATTTATGGTTTATGTCACATCTTCTGTGGTTATGATTTCTATTTCCACCAAGGTGAGCGATGATGTGGTTATGGGAACGGTTGCGATGAATTTAATCAAGCCCATTGACTACCGGTTGAGCCTGATATCCCAAGCTTTTGGAGCGTTGATGTATCGGTTTTTGGTGCCATGCATTTTTATTTGGTCCGGGCTTGAAATTTATAAGGTGACAGTGCTTGGGCTTACACTGGCAGGAGGAAAAGAGATCCTTTTATATCTGCTTAGCTGCATCATGAGCTTTATGATTTATGTACTGTTTGACTTTTGCTTTGGTATGATTGCGTTTTTTACTACTTATATTTTTGGTCTTAGACTGGTAAAGGAGGCATTGCTTGGTTTTCTTACCGGACAGTTGATTCCCATCAGTTTTTTCCCGAAGGCAGTAAGACAGGTATTTGATTTTTTGCCCTTTTCTTCTATGGTTTATACGCCCGTTATGATTTATCTTGGGAAATATACCGGAAGTACACTTATGTTTATGCTGCTTCGGCAGGCAGCCTGGGTGATGATTCTTTATCTTTTGGGAAGCCTCATATGGAAAAAGGTGACAAAGCGTCTGGTGGTGCTTGGAGGTTAAGGTAGGAGAAAAACGCCTAAATGGGAAGGTTTATGTAGGAAAGGCATGGTTTAAAATGAGTAAGTGGAAGCGGTATCTGCGGCTTTACCGGGTTTTAATTACCCAGTTTTTAAAGACGATTATGCAGTCAAAAATTGATTTCCTTATGGGATTGTTTGGATTTTTCTTCAATCAGATTATGGGGATTGCTTTTTTATATTTAGTGTTTGAACAGATTCCCTCCCTGAAGGGCTGGACGCTGGACCAGTTGATTTTTATTTACGGATTTGCCCAGATTCCCAGAGGAATAGACCATCTTTTTACAGATAATATATGGCTGGTGGCATGGCGGCTTGTCCTGAATGGAGATTTTGACCGTTATATGCTGCGGCCTATGAACATCTTATTTCAGGTGATTGCGGAAAAGCTGCAGCCAGATGCCCTTGGGGAACTTTTGATTGGCACGATTCTTGTGTGCAGGGCTTTGACAAAAGGGATTGTCATTACAGATGCATTGCATTTTGTGCTGTTTTTTGTGTCGATTCTGGCAGGAGCCTTGATTTATACTTCTATAAAGTTATTTTTTGCTTCACTTGCATTTTGGCTTAAAACCAGCGGTCCCTTTTTACAGATGGCTTATGAAATGGCTGATTTTGCAAAATATCCTACGGAAATTTACGCAAAAGGAATCCGATTTTTGATCACATGGGTAATTCCTTTTGCTTTTGTGGCATATCTGCCGGCCAGTTACTTTTTAAAAAGCGGCACTTCTCCGGGGATCATAGGGATTGAATGCGGAATTGCAGCGGTACTTTGGTGTGTTGCTTATGCACTGTTTCAGTATGGGACGCGGATTTATGAAAGTGCTGGCAATTAAGTTTTGGGGTTGGAAGTTTATGTGAGACAAAACACTTGATTTATGTTAGCGGCGGGCAAATTGCATAAAGAATTTGCCGGGGTAATGTATAATCAGGGGTTTTGCTCTTTTTTAACTTTTTTATTATTAAGCCATAAAATATTGAGTTTTATGCGTATCTATTGTGTACATATATATGCATAGATTTTGGTGCATAATACGAGGGATGCTCAGGAACTTTTTTGAAGAAAAGGGGTTGTGCAAGGGCGTTAACAGTAACAAAGCAAGGAGTATACCGCCATGGCAAAGTGTAAGGGAGGAAGGATTATGAAAGGAAAAGGGATTGCATTTTTATTAGCAGTGGCACTTATAATGGGGAGTCTGGCAGGATGCGGCAGAAGTGATAAAAGTACGGAGGCACCGGAATCTGCAGGGGCAGAAACCGATGCAGGGGAGTATTATGATACAGCGCCTTCAGAAGGGGAAAATTATTTTACCAGTGAGGCAGAGGCGGCTGCTGAAGAACCAGAAGAAAATTATGCTCAGTCCTGCTATGATTTTGACTGGCCCCAGGAAAACGGTGAAGAATACAGTAAATGGGAGGAAACAGGTTTTTTGTCCGTTATGAATGCCCCGCTTTCCACTTTTTCGGCGGATGTGGATACCGCTTCTTACAGTAATTTGCGGCGAATGATCACGGATGGGTATTCCCTTGAAAGCATTCCGGAAGGTGCAGTCAGAATAGAGGAAATGCTGAATTATTTTACATATGATTATAAGGAGCCGGAAGGGAGCGAGCCTTTTGGTGTGACCACACAAATCAGTACCTGTCCCTGGAATGAAGAGGCGCAGCTTTTGATGATCGGACTGAAAACACAGGATATTGATTATGAGAATGCACCGCCCTCAAATCTTGTTTTCCTTTTGGATGTGTCCGGTTCTATGGGGGACTATGATAAGCTTCCGCTTTTACAGGAATCTTTTAGCCTTCTGGCGGAGAATCTTACGGAAAAGGATAGAATTTCAATTGTGACCTATGCAAGTGGAGATAAGGTAGTCTTAGAAGGCGCAAAGGGCAATGAAACCACAAAGATTAAAAGAGCATTAAACCGCTTGGAGGCAAAAGGCGGAACCAATGGAAGCCAGGGAATTGAAACTGCATATCAAATTGCAGAGGAGAATTTTATTGAAGGCGGCAATAATAGGATTATTCTGGCTACAGACGGGGATTTGAATATCGGACTTACCACCCAGGAAGAATTGGAAGAGCTGATTACGGAAAAGAAAGAATCAGGGATCTTTTTATCAGTGCTGGGACTTGGAACAGGAAATATTAAGGATAATAAAATGGAAACTCTGGCTGATAAGGGGAATGGAAACTATGCCTA
>DKUR01000054.1:103917-104659 GCA_002490775.1 Lachnospiraceae bacterium UBA7199
TAAGGGGAATGGAAACTATGCCTATATTGACAGCCTGAGAGAGGCAAAGAAGGTACTGGTAGAGGAAATGACAGCTACCCTTTTGACGATCTGTAAAGATGTAAAGTTTCAGGTGGAGTTTAATCCGGCAGTTGTCTCTGATTACAGACTGATTGGTTATGAAAACCGTTCCCTTGCAAAAGAAGATTTTCATGACGATACGAAAGATGCTGGTGAGATTGGAGCAGGCCACAGTGTGACGGTTTTGTATGAACTGATATTGAAGGAGCCTCTTCAAACAATGAGTGAAGAAGAAATCGGCGATCTGAAATACGGAGATAACTATAAAGAAGAATTGGAGCTAACTGGCAGCAGCAGTGCACTGGAGCAGGAATGGCTTACCATCAGCCTCCGGTATAAAAAGCCGGCAGAAGAAGAAAGTAATCTTTTACAGTATCCGGTAAGTTATGACAGTTATGTAAAAGAACCGGGGGAGGATTTTAAGTTTGCAGCGGCTGTAGCAGAGTTTGGTCTGTTAGCATCTAAAAGCAGGTACCCGGAAGGCGCTTCTGTAGATCATGTGCTTTCTGTGTTGGAAGGCTTAAAACTGGAGGATGAGTATAAAGCGGAGTTTAAAGATCTGGTAAAAGAAGTGAGGTAATAGGCATATAAAGTTCATACTACAAAAAATACTACTTTTTTGCTTTAAAGTAGTATTTTTTTTACCTTTAGAAAAAATTAATATATTTTTATATAATTTTGT
>DKUR01000053.1 GCA_002490775.1 Lachnospiraceae bacterium UBA7199
CTTGGGAGCCACCAGTTTCCTGCTTGGGAGCCACCCAGAAGTTTCTGCCTTGAGAGCCACCCCAGACACAAGATGTAGAGGTACTGCCCCTGCTGGATTAAGCTATAGCAGAGACAGTATTTAATAAGATGATGATTATGATTCTATCTCATCCACAAGCTTTTTCAGTTTCCTTGAATCATACAGCTTTCTTAAATTTGTTTCACTTGCAGGAATTTCATAGGCGTTATGGATGATTCTGTCCATGATGGAATCCGCCTGCGTCCCGCCACCAAGCCTGTTATGCCATTCATCGACAGGATACTGTCCGACAAAGATTGTTGAGTTATTGCCACTGCGTTGTTCAAACAGCTCATAGAGATTCTTGGCATCCTTTTCGGTAAGCTTGTAATTCAGCCATTCATCAAGAATAAGTATCTGATAGTTGCCAATCCTTTTCCTATATTTTGTAAGTTCCCTGAGGTTGTTGCTCTGGTTCTCAAAGTTGCGCATCAGGTCAGGCATCCTGATATATAAAACCCGGTATGTCTGCCTGCACGCTTCCACGCCAAGGGCGCATGCAAGGTAAGTCTTTCCCGCACCGGTCGGTCCTGTGATGACAAGATTTGTTGCATTGGCGACAAATCCCATTGTGGCGAGATTTAAGATAGTGGACTTTTTTATCTGTCTGGAATCGTAATCCAGTGATTCCAGGCTTGCGGAAGGGTATTTAAAATAAGCATTCTTGATAAGCCTGTTTATGAGTCTGTTCTCCCGCTCCTGTATCAGTGTTTCAAGGAGCAGCTCCAGACGCTTTTCGTAGCTTAGAACCACGAGTTTTATATCTTTTTCCTGCATTTCTATGATTCTTGCAAGGCCGCTTAATTCCAATACCGATAAACTCTTTTTTATTTCAATGTTCATTAGTCGTCTCTCCTTTTCTGTAGTAATCCGCGCCCCTGACAATTCCGGATTTTTTATTATTTTCCCTAAAATCTGTGAATTCTTTTGCACTGTTTATGCTCTTGGCGTGGGAATAGATGGTTTTATAATAAGGCATATGGTACTGTCTGAGTGCTTTATCACATGCTTTTTCAAGAATTTCCGGCGAATAAATATCAGCTATGGCAAGTATGGCTCTTGCTGTCTGCACTTGCTGTTCTTCCACTTTTGCCTCGTCAAACATCCTGCGGATTACCTCAAAGGTTTTGGGACCTGTTTCCCTTGCCCTGTCGCGCAGGGAATCCACGGACAGAGTTTTTTGGAGCGGGAAAGGCAGATGGGCTTGTTCTGTTCGCATGCCGTTTGTCATATGTCTGGGAAGAATCTGATGCCTTGCTATTTCTGTTCTGTTATAATAGATGAATACAAGATGGCTGTTAAATTTGACATCCGCCTTGCATCCGATATACCTGTATGGAACGGAATACTGGCCTTTGTTCCACCATATATGGGAGTTGCTGCCGGCTTTATGCCCATAAGACCATTCACAGACTTCATAGGGGATAAGCGGCAGGGCTCTCAGATATGGTTTTTCTTCCGTTTCAAAGATGCTCCGGCGGCTGCCGGGGCGTTTTTGGAAAGGCGTATCATTGAAATCTTTCACCGCTTTCCGGATACCGGCATTTAATGCAGCTAATGATGCGGATACATCGTTCCTGAGTTTTGCGATGACAGCCGTGGCAATCTTACCTACAGAACCTTCAACGCTTGCTTTGTGTTTCGGCTTTTTGACACCTGTGGGCATAATGGCAACGGAATAATATTCGCCAAGGGAAAGATAGGCCTCATTTAGTATGAACTCGCCTCTTTTGGGATGTGAGGTCACTCCGGTTTTCAGGTTATCACAGACAATTTTTACCGGGATCCCGCCAAAGAACTGCAACATGTTCACATGACAGGAAAGCCATGCTTTTTCATTCATGCTTGTTGTAGCTTCCACGTAGATTATCTGGCTGTAGGGCATTGTTGCAACAAACAGGTATGCTGTTACACGCTCACCGGTATCGGGCTCTGTATAGCTCATTGCAGGACCTGACCAGTCAACTTCAACCTCTAATCCGGGCTTGTGTTCTATATGGCTCGTATAGTTTTTATCTGCCGTGAATTTCTTATAATTTTTAGCAAATGTTATATAAGAACACGCATTTGCTCTGTCTTTCTCACATTTGGCACAGTATTCTTCTCAAAGGAGCTTCTCTGTGACGCCGGTCTTCCTTAACTCCCTATGAACGTAAGAATAATCAACCGGAGCATATCTGGGTTTATATTTGAACTTGTCCGGATAAAACAGTTCATAAAGCCTGTCATCATCCCATAATCTGCCTGACTGTAAAAACAATGCCTGCACCTCGGCTACAGTATTTCTGGATGCACCTAAAACTTTTGATACCTCCCTTGCGCTTAGATTTTTTCCCAGAAGTTCTAAAATACTTCTGACTTTTGTCTTCTTAAACATAAAAAGACCTCCTTATAGATTATTTGGTTTTACTGCATCAGCAGTTCTCCAAGAACAACTATAAGGAGATTTATAGTGAAATCAAATATGTGTGTTACCACAATATGTTGTGGCGGCTCTGAAGATGGAAAATATCATTTCTGGGTGGCTCTCAAGCAGGAAACTGGTGGCTCCCAAGGAGGATAATATTCATTCTCTGTGGCACTGGCTTAAGGCTGGGTGAATTGTTAGCATTAAAATGGAGCAAGGTCGATCTTGAACGCAGAATTATCAAGATTGAGAGAACGCAGACAGAGTATACGGACTATGACACCAATTCCAAAATCTACGAGGAAAGTACTCCGAAGAACAAGACTTCCCGCAGAACCATAGTCATCAATGATTTTACTTATAAATGGCTGATGGAGCAGAAACGCAGGACTAAGCAGGCGGGGATTGAAAGTGAGTATGTCATTCCTGCAAATAGTGGAAAGATGGTAAAGGAGAGCAATATTACCAATACTTTCAAAGCTTTTTGTAATAATGTTGGAGTGGAATATAAGCCCTCGCATACCTGCAGAAGGAGTTATGTAACCAACTGTCTGGATAAAGGCATGAAGCTGGCATTGGTTTCAAAAAATGTAGGACATAAGAATAAGAGTACAACTTTAAACACCTATTATAAGTGCAAAAACGATTACGAAGACAATCTGGCTATACAGAATGAAATCTTTAAAATATATGATTTCGACTTTGGCGGTGAGCAAGTGGAAGCTATGTTTGCATAATGTTCTCAAAAGGGTTGATGGCAACAATAAAAAGTGTTGCCAATAACACGAAAAGAACATAAGTTCGATATAAGCTCTTGGAGAAAAATTGGTGCAGGAAGTGCCTGAAATACTGGCATTGCAGACCATGAAGCAAACGTTATGCAAAATCACAAAAAGTTGGAAACCCTGATAAACACTGGCTTCCAGCGCACCCTTTGCGAAGCAAGGGTGTGGCAACAACTTGGCAGCACCCAAAATCACCCCAAAAAGAAGCCTTAAACATAGCGGAAGCCCCCAAAACCGCGGCTTCCGCAGTCCCAAAGGCTTCCTTAGGGGAGGATAAGTATTTAATTTATCTGTCGTAATTGTGGTTCCCCGCCGCGGCAGTCCGCTGCGGTTGTCCCGTTTAATCAAAGGAGGGGGATTCCATTGATTAGTAGTATTATTACCCCGTAAATCAGGCTTTATTCAATAAATATAAAAAAATTTTACAATTATTTAATTTTAAGATATAATGTACGCGAAGAATAGATTTTTCTAAGGATTGAGGAGGAAATTATGGCATTACTAAAAAAATGGCGTGACATGGCCTATTCAGAGACAGCAAATAAAGGAGATCTGCAAAGACTCTGGGCAGAATATTTTCAGAAAGAAAAGGAGATTTATGCAGAGCTTTTGAAAAATCCTGACGAAGTGGTTAATGGAACGGTAAAAGAGCTTGCAGAGAAATACAATGTGGATATTATGACTATGACCGGATTTTTAGATGGGATTAATGATAGCTTGAAGGAAGCAAATCCTATTGAAGAGATGGAAGAAGATACCAGCTTAAACCTTGGGTTTGATAAGGAGCTTCTTTATAAAAATATGGTAGCGGCAGGAGCTGACTGGCTCTACGAACTGCCCGAGTGGGAAGAGATTTTTGATGAGGACAAGCGTAAAGCGCTTTACAGGGAGCAGAAGTCGTCCACTACAATTGTAAAGCCGGATAAAGTATATCCAAATGATCCCTGTCCCTGTGGAAGCGGCAAGAAATATAAAAAATGCTGCGGAAAGAAGGGCTGATGGACAGCCGGGTAGAGCAGGCTGTTTCCACTTTTGAAGAAGGATTTACCTGCGCCCAGTCAGTATTTGCCACCTATGCGGATTTGTTTGGGATGGATAGGGAAACAGCGTTAAAACTGGCCAGTCCATTGGGCGGCGGTATCGGCAGGATGCGTGAAGTATGCGGAGTAGTGTCAGCAATGGCGCTGCTTGCAGGACTGAAAGAGGGGAATACAGATCCTGAAAATGAAGAAGGCAAGGAAAAGATTTATCTGCTGACCAGGCAAATGGCAGATAAATTTAAACGAAAGAATAAAACAATTATCTGTCGTGAACTTTTAGGAATAGAAGGCATGGAGGAAAGCGCAAAACCTTCAAAGCGTACAGAAGAATATTATAATAGCAGGCCTTGCAGCAAGCTGGTGGCAGACGCTTCCAGGATTATCGAGGAAATGCTGCTTGATGAGGAAATATAGCGTATCACAATGAAAACAAAATAGTAACAAAGCAGTAAAGCGTATAGAAAACCAGTCTATACGCTCTATTTTTAGCGATAAACCGGCCTGTGGAGCGTGACAGAATTTGATGCAGGTGGATTTTAAAAAAGAAATTTCAGCCTGTCTTAAATCATAAATATCCCATAATAAGTGCGACTTGTCACATAAAGTAGAAAAATGAATAGTTAAAATGGTATGCTGACAAGGTAGGTTTTGTGTTGTTTATACTCTAATGGGACATATTTAGACACGAAAAATGCAGATTTGCCAATATTTGCGCATTTTTTTCCATTCATGTCCACTTCAAATAATTCTCTTTTTTTATAAAAAATTTTATATTAAAATTAAGATATCTAAAAAAGCAAATACTATAAAAAGCCATACTATTTTTTCTATATTAAG
Source organism: Lachnospiraceae bacterium UBA7199 (assembly GCA_002490775.1). Lineage (GTDB taxonomy): Bacteria > Bacillota > Clostridia > Lachnospirales > Lachnospiraceae > Suilimivivens. The sequence goes on from DKUR01000053.1 coordinate 5,130, forward strand.
TAATTGCGAAAGGAGCAGCGTTGGTAACGGAAAGAAAATCAAAGGCAGTCAAAAGGATTAATTCATTTGCAGCATTTTTCCGGCATCTTGCTGCCCAAAAAAGGCGTATTAATGAGGAGATGGAAGGAAAGTATTCTCCCTCGCTGATTGCTTTGTGTGCGGCTTTTGGAGCAGCGGTCTTAATGATCCTGATGCTGTTTGTGCCTAAGTATCTGGGGGTTGGAGATGACGGTTCTTTTTACCAGGTAATGGAAGCCGCTGGCATTTCATATGTTTCAGATACAGCAGCAAAGGATAGCAATGAATTTTTTAACAGAGTGTACGTTTATGATTCATCAGGATACCCTCAGAGAGATAAAATGTTAAACAGTCAGATACTGATTGTAAAGGCTGCTGTCAAACTGGACAATCTTATCACAGGAGACAATTATTTTGATATCCGTATGCTGGCGCTGGTTTATGGCATTTTTTATGTTCCAGCCGTTTATTTGCTGATTAGACAGGCATGTATGAGGGTGAAAAGATTTTCGGAAGGAATTGTCATCGGGGGTTTAGGAGTGCTTATTTTTGCAGATGTTGCATATATTACTTATTTTAATTCCCTATATCCTGAGGCAGTATGGTTTATCAGTCTTTTATATTGTGTTGCAGGAGCTGTTTCCTTTCAGGAAAACCGAAGCCTTTTAAGAGAATTTGGAAGTCTTTTTCTGATTGCAGGGAGCGCAATTGTTCTCATGACTTCAAGAGCACAGTGTGCTTTTATCGGAATCATTTTTGCAATATACTGTCTGAAGTTTTTGCTTACCCGAAAGGAATGGAGCTTTCGGGTGGCGTGTGTATTGACAAGTTTTGTGTTAAGTATCATGGCTATTGCAGGAATGGCTGGACTGGAAAGTGATTTTACCCAAACAGATAAATTTCATGCCATGAGCCGGGGGGTATTGTTTGGATCAAATGATCCGTCAGAAACTTTAAAGGAATTTGGAATAGACACCTCATTTGAACTTTTGGCGGACGCATCTGTTTATGATCCGATTCCGCTTGTAAGGGTGGAGGAAGAAATTATAAGAGAAAATTTTTTAAATAAATATTCCGTGTCTGATATTGGAAGGTATTATATCCGGCATCCGGGAAAGTTCATACGGATGATGGATATTGCTATCAAATCCTGCTTTGGAATAAGGAGGGATCAGTGTGGAAATTATGAAAAAAGCGTAGGCCTTCCGGGCGGAGCAAGAAGCCCGTTTTGGTCGTTGTTTAGTAGATTTAAAGATAGTTCCGCACCAAAAACAATAGGCTATCTGCTGGTTTTAGTGATCGCATCCTGCCTGCTGTTTGGAAAGGAATATTCTCTTCGGCCTTTAGAGGATAAACGGAGTACAGTGCTTTTGGACAGCATAGCAGTACTTTTGCTGATTTGTATCAGTCAGGCGGGGATAACAATTGTTAATAGCGGGGATGCGGCAATGATCCGGCATTGCTTTTTAGTCAGTGCCAGTATGGACATTATGACTTATTTTGTATTTGCACAAATTGCACACAAATTAGATATTTTTTAAGGGGTAAAGTAATGGTAAAAAAGAGAACTACAGGATATTTGCTGCAGGATGCAGGACTGGTATTACTGCTGTTATGCATTGGAGGAGCAGCGCTTGCAGTAGGAATTGTGGAAGAGGCATTGAAGATTGAATTTGTTGTCATGCTGATGGGAACTTTTCTTGCAATTTTGTTGGCGGGATTTAAACTGACAGGTATTTCAGTCGTGACCGGAGCATTTGAAATACTGCTGTATACAGCCTATAAGCTTTTTTCATTTTTTACTTATGCAAGGGAAATAGAACCAATTTGTTATGTGTGGATTGTTCTTCCCCTTTTGTCAGTGGGGGCAATGGCAGCGTTTATCTATGGCAGCCGGCAGACAGAATTGGAAAATGATGTGTTAAAGGAACAGGTGGAGGAACTGGTTTTAGTCAATTCCCTCACAGGCCTGTATAATTTGCGTAGTCTGTATATCGATCTTCAAAAACAGGTGGCTTATTCTGAGCGGAACCATATGACAGTTTCCCTAATGATTGTAAAACTTAAGTTTGGCCAGGAACTAAAAAAAGTTCTTTCAAGAAGGAACTTTGAAGCTTTGATTCAAAGGATGGCAGTGATTATTACAGATGCAGTCCGACTGGAGGATAGAACCTATTCTTTGGACAATGAAGGCATGGTTGGGGTTATTTTGACCTGCGATCAGGAAAACAGTAAATTTGTGCGGGACAGAATTCGTGCAAATTTGGAGAAAAAAGATGCATTTGCAGGTATTGTGGAGAGGGCAATCAGGGTAGAGGTAAAAATTGCCTGCCTGGAATATGATGAGGAAAAATATGGTTCAGACATGATTTTATTTAAACAGAAGGTGGAGAATGAACTGCAGTATGATGTATAAAAAAATAACAATACTTCTTCTAATTATTTTTCTTTTTTTTACACAGCCGCTCTGCGTAATTGCAAAAGAAGAAAGGCGCCTTCCAAAGGGAGAGGTGCTGATCATATATTCAGATGATGCATCAAAGGAGCAGATTGAAAATGTATCCCGTATTGTGGAAATACTGACCTATGAAGGGGTGCGGACCACGTTTGCGCCGGCTTTCGAATGTGCGGGGAAGCTTGATGGGTATGACAGCATTATTTTATATGAGCTGGAGACTTATCCATCAGAGCTGACAGAGGAAATATGGAAAGGGGAAGGAAACCGGAGCCTTTTATTTGTGGGAAACTCATTTTTAAAAAAATATTTAGATGATACCCTGCGCAGCGCATCCTACACCTGCTATGACGGAGAGATAGGGACTGTTGTATATGAATTTGAAATGCAGAAGCCGAAACAATCACTGGCAGCGCTGAAGGAACCTGTGTTTTTAGAAAAATATGAGTATGAAGCCGGAAAAGTGTTTATTGGATCTGTAGAAAAATATTTTTGTGCCAGACAGGGCAGAATCACACATATCAGTGTCAGCGATCTGAGCAATCCACTGATTCTGTCTGCTTTTACAAGGGAGCTTTCTTTTTGGAGAAAAGGAAATGAAGAGGAGTATGCACGGTATTATGTTTTTGACAAGGTTTATCCCTTTCAGAATCCCGGTAAACTTCTGGAAGCAGTCAATGAAATGAAGGAAAGAAATGTTTTTTTCATTATTTCGGTAATGCCTGTTTATAATCATGAAGATTATCCGGCCATGCAGCAATTTTGTGAGGTATTAAAATATGCACAGGATAATGGCGGCATGATTTTTCTACATGCACCTATTAATCAGATGAACAATTTTGATGTGGATTTGGTCAATGAATATCTTTCGCTGGCGGTAAACGCATATATGAAGCAGGGTGTTTACCCGATGGGACTGCAGGTTCCGGGAAACTGGATAAGAAATAGTGATACGGTGGAGGTAATGAGCAGGTTTAAGACAATTTTGGTATCAGAGGAAATGGATGGTCAGATAGAGGAAGACTGGATCAGGGCAAATGGGAATCTGGTATATCAAAACGATCATCAATGGATTGCACCTGCAATTACAATTGATCAGGAGGGTAATAGTTATATTTCAGTTTATTCTACAGCAGTTTACCTGAATATAGACGAAGATATGGAGCAGATCAGACAAAAGATAGATGATAGCCAAAACTTTTCTCTGCCATCGAAAGATTTATGGGAGATTTCTCATAGTTTTTATACAAATACAGATACTATGATATACAAAGACGGGCAGATCTCTATAAACGGTATTCCAGTGGATAAAACATATATGCCAGTTGAACCGGAAACGGATTTTTCCTATAAAAGGAATCAGCTCCAGAGATTTTCCAGGGATCTGACCAATGAAAATAATAAATTGCTTATAGCAGTAATCGTTATAGCTTTATTGTTTGTAATTTTTATCATTGTAGCAAGGCGAAACAATCGCAGCCGCTTTTTCTACGAGGATGAAGAAGATATGGATGAATATTGGGAAAACAAAAGATAAGGAGTTTTTTGTATGTCGATTGCGGATTGTTTGTCCCTTTATGCAATAGTAGCTATTTGGGGATTGATGTTTTTAAATATTTTTTTATCCATTGGCGGATTTATTTACATGATAAAAGTAAATAAGCAGGAAAGGTTAAATCTGGACAGGAAGCGTATGGGAGGAGGGAAGCCTTCTGAATATCCTATGGTCAGTATCATGGTTCCTGCTCATAATGAAAGCATTGTAATTCGAAAAACAGTACTTTCGCTTCTTGATTTTGATTACCCCAGGGACAGATATGAAATCATTGTGATTAATGATAATTCTTCTGATCATTCGGCAGAGGTGCTTAAGGAAATACAAAAGAATCATCCGACGCGGAAACTGATTGTAATAAATACGGACAATATTATGGGTGGAAAAGGGAAATCCAATGCCCTGAATATTGCTTTGTCAGTGGCAAAAGGGACAGTGATTGCAATTTACGATGCGGACAATACACCGGCGCCGGATGCTCTTAGAATTTTGGTGGAAAATCTTATGGAAGACGATAAGCTTGGAGCGGTGATCGGAAAATTCAGGACAAGAAACAGAAATGCATCCCTGCTCACCCGTTTTGTCAATATTGAAACCCTTGCTTATCAATGTATGAACCAGGCAGGGCGTTACTTTTTCTTTAAGCTTTGCACCATACCCGGCACGAATTATGTAATCAGAAGAAGTATTATTGATGAAATGGGAGGGTGGGATACCAAGGCCCTTTCAGAAGATACGGAGATCAGCTTCCGCTTGTACCGTATGGGATACTATATAAAATTTATGCCTCTTGCAGTTACCTGGGAGCAAGAGCCGCAGAAGCTGAAGCAATGGTTTAAACAGCGGACCAGATGGGCCAAGGGAAATCTTTATGTACTAATTAAGAATTTTAAATATGCCTTTGATCCTAAGGCAGGGCCTATGCGTCTGGATGTATTTTATTATGCATTGGTATATGTGTTGATGCTTACATCGCTGATCTGTTCAGATTCGATATTTGTGCTTGGAATTTTAGGATTATGCCATGTAACGCTGGGAGGATTTTCAACACTGCTTTGGGGAATGGCGGTCTTACTGTTTGTCTTAAATGTATTGATTACGTTGTCGGTAGAAAAAAATGAATTTAATGCAGAAAGTGCAATTCTTATATTGCTGATGCTGTTTACTTATTCAAAAATGTGGGTGGCGGTGGTGGTAAAAGCAGTTTATTTAAGCATTCAGGATGCAGTTTTTGATAAAGAAGTAGTTTGGGATAAAACAGAACGTTTTGAAGAAACACAGTCACAGGAGAGAAAGAAAAAGGGGAAAAGGGTATGAAAAAAATATTAATGACAAGGGTGATGGCAGGAATCATACTTATTTCATTGTTTTTAGGGTTGGCACCGGTAAACTTAGTTATGGCGGCACCAAAGGAAGAAACAGCATCAGAGGATTCAGATGCCGGGGATATGGAAGACAAGGAACAGGAGCAGAGTGTATCCGAGAAGGAAGAAGAGGCTGGGATGGTGGATGCACCTGAAAGAATAAGGCCTGAATATGAAGAAACCTCCTACATAAAGGACATCTTTTTTTCTAAGACTACCATGCAGGGGATTTATTCTAACTGTGGAGTATATTTTTATGTACCGGAATACTGGGATACAAAATATTTGTATGCAGAGTTGGAGTACAGAGTAAGTCAAATCATTTCAGAAGCCGGTTCCACGCTGACATTTTATTTAAATCAGTCTCCTATTAGTTCCTGCGAGATCGTCTATGAAGGGGGAGATAGTCAGATTGCATATGTAAGGATTCCTATGGAGCTTGTACAGGAAGGATATAATTCCTTTATGATCATGGCTTATTCCAGCCCTAATGGAAGTTGTACCGATGCTTTTTCCAGTGCCAACTGGCTTTCCATTTCAGACACGTCTCATATTCGGTGTGGATACGAGGTGAAACCCCAGGAGAAAAAAATTGCAAATTATCCTTACCCATTTCTTTCCACAATGAATGAGACAGGAAAAGGACTGATCATTGCAGTTTCCGACAGTGCGGAAAATGAGGAAGTAGCTGCGGCAATGAATCTGATGGCGGATTTAAGCAGTCAGACCTCTGGATATAATTCTATTCAGTTTTCGCTCCTGTCAGATATGAATCTGGCGGAAAAAAGCAGCACCATTTTAGTTTCAAAGTATGAGAATCTTCCGGCTGAATATCAAAAGAAAGTGACAGACACAAATGGAATAGAGAATCAGGGCATTGTAGTACTTACAGAGGATAATGAAGGGGCTCCTTTACTTATCATTACATCAAAAGACGGGAATTGTCTGATGGAAGCGGCCTATATGCTCATGGATGAAAACAGAGTGTCGCAGGAAACAGGATACATGGCAAGAGTTATGGCAGGAAGTGCACAATTAGCAGCAAGCGGAAATTTGGATAATCAAATGATGGCAAGAAATTATACTTTAGAGGAATTAGCCGGAGGCGGACTGGAATTTGTTGGACTTTTTCATAAGGAACAGATCATTTATCTTCCATTTTCAGAGGACTATTATTTATCAGAACAAGGAAATATCACCCTTCAGTTCAGATACAGTGACAATTTGGACTTTAGCAAATCATTGATCTCTGTATATTTGGGAAATATACCTATAGGCAGCAAAAAGCTGGAGCGAGAAAATGCAGAGCAAGATGAACTTATGGTTACAATACCTAAGGATTTGGCAGGAACAGCAGCCAGTTCCATTAAGATTGTTTTTGACTTAGAGCTGGCGGATATGACATGTAGCTTTAAGCAGGATCAGATGCCTTGGGCTTATGTATCTGAAAAGTCTCAGTTTTATCTGCCTGTATCAAGTGAATTTAATTTATCCTTTGATGCGATGCCTCTGCCCTTTAGAAAAGATGGAAAATTTAATAATGTACTCCTTGTTATCTCTGATAACCCTGCCAGCAGCGAATTAGATCTTTATGCCCAGATAGTAGGAATGTACGGGGCCGGCGTGGAGCCTTATGGAACGTTTTATGTAAAAAGAGCAAAGGAGCTTTCGGGAAATGACGGGGATTATAATATTATAACTGCAGGAACCTATGAGAATAACAATTATCTAAAGGCAATTAATGATAAATTATATTTTTCTTATAGCAATGGTGGAAAAGGTTTTGAAAGCAATGAGCAATTGATTTTATCAGGTAATTATTCAGAGAACATTGCAATTATGCAGCTTTTGGAATCACCTTATTCATCGGGCAGGGGGATTTTGGCATTGACGGGAGCTAACCAGGAAACTTTAAATTACGCAAAGGAAATCATGAGAGATGAAAAGCTGCGTTATGGTTTAAGTAAGGACTGTGTGATCATCGACAGGGATCTGGAAGTGAGAAGTTTCCGGTTTATCATGAATGCACAAGGAGGGGAAGCGCCTACCCTGATAGAGACGCTGGATCAGAATAAACAGTCGGTATTATTTACTATTGTGGCAACCTCAGTGATGCTGATGCTGTTGATTGCTGTAATTATTATTCTGCTTCGTATTAAAATGTATCACAAGAAAAAGGATGAGGAATAAAAATGAAAAAAATAATGGTAGTTTTTGGAACCAGGCCGGAGGCAATTAAAATGTGTCCGCTGGTAAAAGAATTAAAAAGGCATAAGGAATTTCAGGTGGTCTGCTGTGTGACCGGGCAGCATCGTCAGATGCTTGCGCAGGTGCTTGAGGCGTTTCATGTTATTCCAGAATATGATTTGGCAATTATGAAGGAAAGGCAGACGCTGTTTGATGTGACGGAAAATGTGCTAAAGGGAATGGAAGAGGTTCTGAAAAAGGAACAGCCGGACATTGTGCTGGTACATGGGGACACTACCACCACTTTTGCAACAGCTTTGGCAGCTTTTTATTTGGGGATTATGGTGGGACATGTGGAGGCCGGACTTAGAACTTACCGGTTGGATTCGCCTTTTCCAGAGGAATTTAACAGGCAAGGTGTAGGGATTTTGGCAAATTATCATTTTGCACCAACACAGAAGGCAAAGGAGAATCTGGTAAGAGAAGGAAAGGATGAAACACATATTTTTGTTACGGGAAATACCGTGATAGATGCGCTGAAAACTACGGTTCAGGATCATTATTCGCATCCGGTACTAAGCTGGGCAGAAAACAGCAGAATGATACTTTTAACTGCTCATAGGCGGGAAAACTTAGGAGAGCCTTTGTTCCATATTTTTGAAGGAATCCGGCAGACAATGGAAGAAATAGAAGATATCAAGATCGTATATCCGATTCATATGAATCCGGTGGTGTGGGATACGGCAAAAAAGGTTTTTGGAGACCATGAAAGAATCAAACTGATAGAGCCTTTAGATGTGTTGGATTTTCATAATTTTATGAGCCGGGCATATTTGATACTTACCGACAGTGGCGGGATTCAGGAAGAAGCGCCTTCTTTAGGGAAGCCGGTTTTAGTTATGCGTAATACCACCGAGCGGCCGGAGGGAGTTGAGGCAGGCACTTTAAAGCTGGTAGGGACGGATCAGGAAGTCATACACAGAGAATTTTCAAGGCTTTTAAAGGACAGGGCGGCCTATGATGCCATGAGCAGGGCATCTAATCCTTATGGGGACGGAACTGCTTGTAGGCAGATTGCAGAAATACTGAAAAGAAGCCTGTAAACATATGGGGGATATGGCATAGAGGGAGTATAGCCATGAAATTAAAGAAAAATTGGTTTTATTTTTCAATTGTATCATTTGCAGTAATGGGAATGCTTTATATTTTTGTATACAGCTTTGTTTCTCTTGGAAGAAATTCTAGAAATGGATACCTGTTGCAGGGCGGAACCTTGCTTGTTCTTTTGGGTATATGGCTGTTTCTTTATCTGGCAGCGGCGGCAGGCCGGAAGTTTAAGCTGGCGGAAAGCTTATCCTGGGACAAAAAATGGGTGCGATGGACAGAGAGGGTGATCGTTGCAGCGGTACTTGCGCTGGCAGCGGGTATCAGAATATGGCTGATTGGGCAGATGCCTGAAGTCTATCTGCAGGAGCATAAGGATTATTATGATATTGCATCGACGCTTTTTCTGGATTCTTCGCCCCAGTTTGGCAGCAGATATTGCGATTTGATTGCAGATACACCCAGTGTCATGGGCTATAGCTACCTGTTGATGAAAGCTTTTGATATATGGGGAGAAGGAATCAAGGCGGGAAGGTACCTGAATGTATTTTTTTCTGTGGGCGGAACCTTTATTGCTTATAAACTCGTGAGAAAGGCAGGCAGCAGAGCAGCAGGAATAGCAGCTTTGTTGTTGTGTGCTTTTTGGCCTTCCCGTATTCTTTCTGTCAATATCCTTTCTGGTGAGAATGCTTTTTTATTTCTGGTACTTTTGTGTATATGGATTTTTTTGTCGCTGATTATGGATTATGATGAAGAAACACCAGATGGAATGCAGGCGGTATTACTCCATGTTGTTTTGGGAGTTTTACTTGCAGTAACATCGGCGTTAAGCAGCTTTTCCATTCTTCTGCTTTTAGCAATGCTGATTTTTTTACTGCCCCGCCGAATGAAGCTGCCGGGAAAGCCTTTAAATGATATTCTGCTTATGGTCCGGGCGCTTAGGTGGGGATGGATCAGATGTATTTTGATTTTAATTTCCTACATGGTTGTAACAGGTGTGATCAGCAGCAACATTGAGCTGACCATTGACCGGGATATTTCCTTTACAAAAATAGCTTGTGGAAGCAGCCTGTGGGAAGAGGTCAATGGAAATTTCATTGAGGAAAAGGATTCAAAAAAACCTAAATTTTTTGCAGAAAGGTTTATTCAATTAATTGATAATGATGAGGCAGATATTGAAAAATGCAGAGAGCTTTTGGAGACGCAGGAGAGTTTTACAAGAGAGCAAAAGGATTTTTTTGACCAAATAAGTGCCTTCAATCAGGCTGTTTATGTTGCAGCAGCTTTCCTTTCTCTGTTGTGTTTTTTCTTTCTTTTAAACAAAGAAGCAAGCCCGGTTTTTCTCTTGGTGCTGTTATTTTTAGCGCTTGGAATAACAAATTTTTTAACAGGAACGGAAAGTGAATTTCAGTTTATGATGCCTCAAATATTTATTTTGTTTGGAAGTTTGTCCATTGGGTATACTTTAAGAGAAGGACGCATGAAAACAGCTCAGTCCCAGATGGATAAAGCATTACAGGCTAAGGATGTGCAGATGGAAGCATTTAAACTGCAGTTGATAGAGCAGGAAGAAGAAAAGCTGGCAGAACTTCGAAAGGAAGCCTATGCAAATGTTTTTGATATGAAAAAGGCATTACAGGAAGGCCATGTGATTATGACAGTTTCAGAGGCTTATGGAAAGGAAGAGGAAAGCAGTGTTGTACAAAGCTGGGAAGGATCAAAGGAAGATGACTTTGACTGGAATTTTACTGAGGAAGAATTAAATAGTATGTTGGAGCAAAACTGGGCAGCAGTTAAGGATTTTGCAGATAAAAAGAATCAGGAAATGGTAAAATAAGGGAAAGTGACATTTTTATGAAAAAATATTCTATAGCAAAAATAGAAAAAATGCTTCGTATCATATTCTTGTGCTTGGCAGTAGTTGTAGTTGCCGGGGTAATTATGCTGATCAAAGTGCAGAGCACCATGCCTTATATGCAGGAATCGATCGGACAGCAGGAAGTGGAAGAATATAACTGGGAAAAGGGACTGGCGGATGCTGCTTATTGGCTGCCGGAGAATTGTAGTTTGTATGAAACGCTGCCGGATATTACATTTGTTGATGAAATGGAGCAGAGCCATTTCATCAGTGAATGGGAAGGAAAAAATCTTGTGGTGGTTTTCTGGGCAAGCTGGTGTGGGGACTGCAGCAGGCAGATGGCCCAAATGAGCCAGTATGAAAAACTTGCAGAAAAATATGGAGATGTCACATTTCTTTACATTAATAAAACCGATGGAAGTAAAGAAACTATGGAGACAGCAAGAGAGTATTTTAACACACTCTCTTTAAAGGGGGAGCTGTATTTTGACATTTCTCTTCAGTCTTATGATATGCTGGGACTGCATAATATTCCAACTACATTATTTCTTGATAAGAAAGGCGTAATGAAAGCGTGGTCCTCAAGCCAGATTGAAAAAGAAGGGGTGTTTGAGGCTCTTTTAAAAAATGCTTTGGAGGGAGGAGCTAAAGCAACAGCAGAGTTTGTAACGAAATATATGATGGACGGGGATGGGGGAATACATTCTTCTTATGTACCGGGAAGTCAGGTAAACATTAATTCCCAGGTGTTAAGTGAAAGTCAGGGGCTTGGGCTTTTATATGCAGTAAGCGTAAAAGATAAGGAATTATTTGATAAAATATTAGGGTATATAAAAGCATTTTTATGGAAAGAAGGATTAGCCGCCTGGAGGATGGAGGAGGGAAAAACAGACAGTGTAAATGCATTGATTGATGACCTGCGGATTTATAGGGCCCTTGTAGGTGCTGAAGAATTATGGGGCGGTTATGCGTCAGATGTCCGGCTGTGTGGGGAAGCATTATTGGAGCGGGCAGTTTATGATGGAAAATATGTGGATTTTTACGATTTCCAAAATAGAATATATGCTTCCAGATTTACTTTGTGTTACGGAGATATGCAGGCTATGCAGCTTTTAGTGGAAAGTACAGGGGATTTGGAGGCTGAAAAAGCATATGAAAAAACATTGGAACTGCTTGAGCGGGGACAGATCAGCAATGAATTTCCGCTGTATTACAGTTGGTATAATTATGACAAGGAGCAGTACGAGAAGGATGATTTAAACACTGCGGAGGCAATGATGACACTGCTTCATCTTGCAAGGCAGGGAAAGCTAAAGAATAATACGATAGAGTGGCTGAGAGTCCAGATGGCAGGAGAAGGACTTAAAATGCGATATTCCGTGGAAGGGGAAGTAGTCAGCGGATATAATCAGGAATCTACGGCAGTTTATGCGATTTTGGTAATGATTGCAGATGAAATTGAGGATGATGTGTTAAGGGCGCAGGCACTGAAAAAAATGGAGGCAATGCATATTATCAACACAGAATTTCCCTACAATGGCGCCTATGGAATGGAAGATGGAAGCGGAATTACTTCTTTTGACCAGTTGATGCCTATGCTGGCATACCGGAAGCTGGAGGAATAAAAAAATTTTACTTTACATCTTTGAAAAAGTGGAATAGAATAAAGCATGTAAATAGTGTAAACACGTTGACGAGAAGAGTAGGCTGTGAAATGCAGCAGAGAGGAACATCGGATTTTGGCAGGATACCGAAGGCATCACCAGAATCTGTGCTGAAAATGTTCTTGCAGGAAGCATCTGAAAACTAACTCTAAGTGGCCCCAATCCGGTCCGTATGCCTACGTTACAGGTAAATGAGAGGCTTTTCTTTATTTATTTTAGAAAAGCAAGCAGGGTGGAACCGCGTATGTTACGTCCCATGCATTACGAAAGTAGTGCATGGGGCTTTTTATTACGTGTACTTTTAGAAAGAAAGGAAGGATTTATTATGAAAGAAAAATGGGAAGCGTTTAAAACATCACTGACAGATGTTACCAGTATGACAAAGAAGGAGTTTCTTTTAACAATAACAGTCTGCATTTTGGGAGGAATTGTTTTTGGCTTATTATTTTCTCCCCGAAAATCAACAATGATAGGCAGCAATAACGGAAATAATAACAGAGGCAGTCTGCCTGACAAAAACATGAAAGAAACAGATGAAATTGCCGATTGAGGCAGGAAAGAATAGATGGCAGTGATAGGAAGAATGGAGGAAAGAGAGAAAATGAAGATCACATTAAAAGACGGTTCTGTAAAAGAATATGATGGTGCCAAAAGTATTTATGAAATTGCAGCAGATATAAGTGAAGGGCTTGCCAGGGCAGCGTGTGCAGGAGAAGTGGATGGAGAAGTAGCTGATTTAAGAACGGTAATTGATAAGGATTGTACTTTAAATATACTGACTGCAAATGATCCTGAAGGATTAAGAGTGATAAGACATACCTGTTCCCATGTCATGGCAGAAGCGGTAAAGCGGATTTTCCCAGATGCAAAGCTGGCAATTGGGCCTAGTATTGACACAGGATATTATTATGATTTTGAACATGCGCCTTTTTCCAGAGAGGATTTAGACAAGATTGAAGCCGAGATGAAAAAAATCATCAAGGAGGGAAATAAATTAGAACGCTTTACCCTTCCCAGGCAGGAAGCCATAAAATTTATGGAAGAAAAGAAAGAGCCTTATAAGGTGGAACTGATCAGGGATCTGCCGGAAGATGCAGAAATTTCTTTTTACAGTCAAGGGGAATTTACAGATCTTTGTGCAGGACCTCATCTGATGAGCACCAAGGGAATCAAGGCATTTAAGCTGACTTCTTCATCAGGGGCTTACTGGAGAGGAAAATCAGAAAATGCCATGCTTCAGAGAATTTACGGTACAGCCTTTAACAAAAAGGAAGAGCTGGCGGAATACTTGGAATATCTGGAGAATATTAAACTTCGTGATCACAATAAACTGGGACGTGAAATGGAGCTTTTTACAACAGTGGATGTGATTGGACAGGGACTTCCTCTTTTGATGCCTAAGGGCACGAAGATGGTTCAGACGCTGCAGCGTTGGATTGAGGATCTGGAGGACAATGAGTGGGGCTATGTAAGAACCAAAACTCCTCTTATGGCTAAAAGTGATCTTTATAAGATTTCCGGCCATTGGGATCATTACAAGGAAGGCATGTTTGTACTTGGAGACGAGGAAAAGGATAAAGAAGTGTTTGCCCTGCGTCCCATGACCTGTCCCTTCCAGTATTATGTGTATAAAGCAACCCAGCATTCCTACAGGGATCTTCCCATTCGTTATGGAGAAACCTCTACTTTATTTAGAAATGAGGATTCCGGTGAAATGCACGGACTTACCAGAGTGCGTCAGTTTACTATTTCAGAGGGACATTTGATTGTGCGTCCCGACCAGATGGTGGAGGAATTTAAAGGCTGCATTGCACTGGCAAAATATGTGATGACTACTTTAGGTCTGCAGGATGATATTACATGGCATCTTTCCAAATGGGATCCGGAAAACAGGGAGAAGTATATCGGAGAGCCGGAGGTTTGGAACCAGACAGAGCAGCATATCAGGGACATTTTAATTGAACTGGGGCTTCCTTTCGTTGAAGATGTGGGAGAAGCTGCCTTTTATGGCCCCAAGGTGGATATTAATGCAAAGAATGTATATGGAAAAGAAGACACTATGATCACCATTCAATGGGATGCATTGCTTGCAGAGCAGTTTGATATGTATTTCATTGATCAGAATGGGGATAAGGTAAGACCTTATATTATTCACAGAACCTCTATGGGCTGTTATGAGAGAACTCTGGCATGGCTGATTGAAAAATATGAAGGAAAATTCCCTACATGGCTTTGTCCTGTACAGGTAAAAGTACTTCCTATTTCTGAAAAGTATGAAGCCTATGCAGAGAAAGTCGGAGCAGAGCTTAAGAAAAATGGAATTCTTGTTGAGGTGGATAATCGTTCTGAAAAGATTGGATTTAAGATTCGTGAAGCAAGGCTTGCCAAGCTGCCATATATGCTGGTGGTAGGACAGCAGGAAGAGGCGGATGGAACCGTATCCGTAAGAAGCCGGTTTGCAGGAGATGAAGGAGTAAAACCTTTAGATGATTTTATTTCTCAGATTTGTAAAGAGATTAGAACAAAGGAAATTCGAAAAGAAGAAATGCAGGAAGAAAAGAGGTAAGGATGAAGCAGAAGCTTAAGTGGGATAATACAATAGGGATACTTTTATGGGCAGTGAGCATTGTTCTTTTAGGTATTTCTGTATTTTTAAGCTTTAGCGGCGATATCTGGTATGATGAACTTTTTACTATGGGGCTGGTAAAACAGCCCCTTGGTAAACTAATTTCTATAACTGCCAGAGATGTGCATCCTCCTTTGTATTATTTATTATTAAAAATATTTTGCCTGCCTTTAAGCGGCGCAAAAACTGACATTTTTGTGCAGACAGCAGCGGCTAAGCTGTTTTCCACGCTTCCATTTTTTTTCTGTCTGATTTTAGGGATTACAAAAGTGAGAAAACATTTTGGAATGCTTTCTGCCGGCCTTTTTAGTTTCTTACTCCTTTCCATGCCCCAACTGGCAGGTTATACCGTAGAGGTGAGGATGTATGGCTGGGGGCTTTTTTTTATCACAGCCGGAATGCTTCAGGCCTATGAACTGACAGGAAAATCCAGCAGCCAGTTGCAGGCGGCAGAAGAAACATTAAGCCTGCTCAAGAAGCAGCGTATGAGCCGCTTTTTTAACTGGATGCTGTTGACAATATATTCTCTGGCTGCCTGCTATACTCATTATTTTGCATGTGTGGCCGCCTGTATGATTTATCTGTATTTATTAGCCGCTTTTTTGATGGAACACAGGCTGAAAAAAGAGATAAAGGCATATTTGTTAAGCGGGCTTACTTGTGTGGCAGGATATCTTCCCTGGCTTTTATCTGCTGTGAGATTTCAGGTAGGACAGGTAGGCAGCAATTACTGGATTCAGCCTCTTTCCTGGCGTACATTAGGCGGATGTATTAAATTTTTGTTTATGCCATCCTTTACAAATGAGAAGCTGAATATTTTTCTGGCTGTGGTTTTGTTTTTACTTTATAGTGCTTTAATGCTTAACTGCTTATGGAGGCTGAGAAAAGGACAGGAAAAGAGCAGGGAAATTGTGTTTCTTGCAGGAGGTGTTTTTATTCTTGCGGGCGTTGTGGGATTTGGATTTCTGATATCTTTTTTGCTCCGTCCCATCTTTGTATACCGTTATATGCTTCCAGCCGCCGGCGTGTTTTGGCTGGTATTTTCTATTTTCGCTGCCAGGCTTAAAGAGAAAAAATATTTGTGTCTGCCGGTTCTTTTTCTTTTATTGATTGTAGGAATTAGAAATTACCGTGCATTCTATGGCGAGGAAATGTGGAAAAAGCTGCAAATGGCTGAGTTTCAAAAAGAGGTAGCTCAGATAGAAAAAGAGGATATTTTAATTTTCAATTTTGATCAGATGCAGGCGGTAGCAGCTTATTATTTGGATAATGAATCATACCTTTGGTACAGTAAGCCTGAAACTTTGTTTCAGGAAATGTATCCCCAGATGCACGCACTGGTAGAGGAAGAATTTTCAGATGAAGAAGGAATCCGCAGAATGAGAGAACTGCTGGCGGAGTATGGACAGATCTGGTTTTTGGGAAGTGGAAATGCAAGAGATGAAATTATTCAAAAATGGGAAGCTGCAGGTATGAAAGTAGAGGAAAAGACCAGTTTGATGATAGAAAGATATTGGTTTAATTTATATAAAATAAATGAATAGTGAATAGATAAAAGCGCAGACAGCCATACTAAATACTGTAATAATATGAAGGAGGTATGAAGATGGCAATTTTAAAGTGTTCTGTGGAGAATTGTTCCTATAACCAAAGTGAGTACTGCTGTAAAGGTGATATTATGGTAGGTGGAAAACATGCCTGCTGCGAAGATGACACCTGCTGCGAAAGTTTTCAGCAGGAGGGAAGGGACCGTTATACCAGTTCATTGGAGCATCCTAGTAAAACAATTAGTATTGACTGTGAAGCATCCAATTGTATGTATAACAGGAACTACAAATGTGTTGCAGACCATGTGGATATAAAAGGATGCGGCGCCTGCGACTGCAGAGAGACAGCCTGTGCAACATTCAGAGAAAAATAGGGTGTGCATTTATACGCGGAAATCAATTTTCTGATTTAGGGGAAATTGATTTCCGTGATATTCATAGAAAAGGACTTGTTTTATAAAAGAAATTATGATTAAATAAATATTAGTTGGCGTTTTGGTAAAGTAGTGATAGAAGGTTACATTAAAAATGAAAAAGAAAGTTATTTTTGCGGCTCTTGCGGCAATTTTCCTGACAGGTTGTGGAAAAGAAGCTGTTACAGTTGCAGGCATCCAGTCAGAGGATGGGCAGCCGGCCCAGTACATAGAAATGCAGGAATTTGAATTGAAAGAACCGACGCAGGAGATTGATAGAGAAAAAGCAAGCTATTGTGTTGTATTGATACCTGCTAGTTATCAGGAATCTCAGGAAGTTCCCGGGATGTATATTCATAACAGAAGTCCATTAGATTCCTCAAATATCTATTATACGGTTTCGGAGGGCG
Organism: Lachnospiraceae bacterium UBA7199; assembly: GCA_002490775.1. Classification (GTDB taxonomy): domain Bacteria; phylum Bacillota; class Clostridia; order Lachnospirales; family Lachnospiraceae; genus Suilimivivens. The sequence goes on from DKUR01000053.1 coordinate 22,331, forward strand.
GTCAGGATGGAATGGTGTCCACCGATCTGACTAAGGAAACTTACGAAAAGACGCTGGAGGAAGCTTATAAGGCTGCCGGGCGGGATGTAGATCTTGTAATTGAATCATTCGAAGAAATTGACATGGAAGGGGTTCCCGGATATAAAATCAGAAGTTCCTGCCAGCTCGAAGAGGAAAAAATAGAGCAGTTAACCTACTTGATTTTGGCACAGGATACTTATACGATTACATACAGTCAGATGTCAGATGATGAATTGATGGCGGATTTTGTGATTTCAGATGGAGAAATACGTCTAATGAGAGAAGAAGATGTCAGTCTTGCACAGAAGGAGCCATAGAAAGCAGATATATCGTTTGGAAAGCTTAAGCTTTTTATATAAGTATTTGCTCTTTTTTGGGAAAATCCTTGACATATGGGGTTCCCAGTGTTAAACTACTTAAGCATGCAATAAGTATGCAGACATTCAAGCAGAGTATCCACTCTCACCCTGTGGCAAACGGGCTTACAGGAGTTCATAGGAAAAGCTTTTTATACAGTGTCTCTGGAGGCATAGGTATGTTCAGCTTGAACGGATGATCAGTGGATAGTTATGCTATCCATTTTTTTATGCAGGGAGGATACAGCCATTAGCGAATTATTCATTAACGAACAGATCAGAGATAAGGAAGTACGTGTTGTTGGGGAAAATGGTGAGCAGTTAGGAATCATGTCTTCAAGAGAGGCGCTGCAGATGGCAGAGGAAGCAGGAGTTGATCTTGTGAAAATTGCGCCTACAGCGAAACCGCCCGTATGTAAACTTGTTGATTATGGCAAATTTAAATATGAGCAGACACGTAAGGAGAAAGAAGCCAGGAAAAAACAGAAAACCATTGAAATCAAGGAAATTCGTTTATCTCCTAATATTGACACCAATGATCTAAATACAAAGATGAATGCTGCCAGAAAGTTCATTACCAAAGGCGACAGAGTTAAAGTAACCTTAAGGTTTCGGGGAAGAGAAATGGCGCATATGGCCAATAGCAAACACATTCTGGATGATTTTGCGGAAGCCCTTTCTGATGTTTGTGTAGTTGAAAAAGCTCCCAAGGTAGAGGGGAGAAGTATGTCAATGTTTTTAACTGAAAAGCGTTAGCCTGCCAGTTAAAATAGATGACAGGAGGACGAGCCTGTCGGCAGAAATTATTTAAGGATATAGGAGGAATTAGTTATGCCCAAAATGAAAACAAGCAAAGCGGCTGCAAAGCGTTTTAAAGCTACAGGAACAGGTAAATTAAAAAGAAGTAAAGCTTATAAAAGCCATATCTTAGCAAAAAAGACGACCAAGAGAAAAAGAAACTTAAGACAGCCTGCAATTACAGACAAGACCAATGTTAAAAATATGAAGAAGATTTTACCTTATTTATAAAAATAACGGTAATGTATATTGATGAGTCGTAAGGAGGATTATAAGACATGGCAAGAATTAAAGGCGGCATGAATGCCAAGAAGAAACACAATAGAGTATTAAAGCTTGCAAAAGGCTACAGAGGAGCCAGAAGCAAACAGTATAGAGTAGCAAAGCAGTCAGTAATGAGAGCGTTAGCTTCTTCTTATGCAGGACGTAAAGAGAGAAAACGTCAGTTCAGACAGCTTTGGATTGCACGTATCAATGCTGCAGCAAGGCTGAACGGATTATCCTACAGCAAGTTTATGTATGGACTTAAGCTTGCAGAAGTTGACATCAACAGAAAGATGCTTGCAGAAATGGCAGTAAATGATGCAGAAGGTTTTAAGAGCCTTGCAGAGCTTGCAAAAAGTAAAATTGCATAAATTTAATTGATAATAAAGCAGACAAAAGATCTTATTCCCATGGGCAGGTGGAATAAGGTCTTTTTAACATAAGAATGACTTGTTTAGGAAGGGAGAAGTATGAGAGTACTGGAACAATTAGAACCTGAAAATGTTTTTTATTTTTTTGAAGAGATATGCAAGATACCTCATGGATCGGGAAATACAGCGGGGATCAGCAACTATCTGGCAGAGTTTGCACGTGAAAGAAAACTGGAGTATTACCAGGATAAAGAAGGAAATGTGATTATTATAAAGGAGGCGTCTGCCGGCTATGAGGATCATGCTCCAGTGATGCTCCAGGGACATATGGATATGGTGGCGGTAAAGGAGCCAGATGCACCTGTTGATATGGAAAAAGATGGGCTTATGCTTTTGGTAGATGGTGACAGATTGATGGCTGACGGTACTAGTCTTGGCGGTGATGATGGGATTGCAGTAGCCTATGGACTGGCTTTGCTGGACGGAACCGAGTATAAGCATCCCAGAATAGAACTTGTGATCACTGTGGATGAAGAAGTGGGGATGAATGGTGCAAGGGCACTGGATGCAACCCCTTTAAAAGCAAAAAGACTTGTGAATCTGGATTCTGAGGAAGAGGGGATATTCCTTTCAAGCTGTGCCGGAGGCGCCAGGGTGGATCTGCACTTTGATTCTGAAATTTCTATACAGAGGGGAATTGTCTGCGAGATTAATGTTTGCGGGCTGCAGGGAGGCCATTCTGGTGAGGAGATCCACAGGGAAAGAGGAAACGCTATTTGCCTTTTAGGCAGAACCCTTAGCAGATTGCTTGAAAAAATGGAGCTTTATATTGTGGATTTAAAAGGTGGTGTTGCTGATAATGCCATACCTACACAGGCAAAGGCAAAAATTCTGATTACAAAATACGAAAAAGACGATGGGTTCTTGTACGCAGTGCGTGGGGAGGACATGGAACAGGAATGTGTACAACTGTTAAAGACTATTTGTGAAAAGCTGGATCAGGAACTGAAAGTAGAACTGGCGGATAAAGATAACGGTATTAAGATAGAAACATTTATCTGTAAAACAGAGGATGAGGAAGTAATTGACAGGGAAGAAAGCAGGATATTGATCAGTCTGATTAATTCACTTCCTTATGGAGTGCAGGCAATGAGCAGGGCTATGCCTGGCATGGTGGAGACTTCCTTAAATCCTGGGCAGATTTTTATGGAGGGCAAGAGAGTAAGCATTGGCATATCAGTGCGAAGTGCTTTGGAAAGCGCAAAAATGGCATTGATCCACAAGCTGGAGAGCTTGGCGTATTTGGCAGGTGCTGATATGGAAGTGTCAGGTATTTATCCAGGCTGGGCATATCGAAAGGATTCTCAGCTTAGAAATAAAATGGTAGAGGTATATAAGAAGCTTTACCATAGGGAACCAGAAATCAGAGCCATTCATGCAGGAGTGGAATGTGGTCTTTTGGCTGATAAGATATCTGATCTTGACTGTGTATCTATAGGGCCGGATATGAAAAATATTCATACCACCAAAGAAGAACTTAGCATTTCGTCTGTAGGAAGGGTATGGAATTACCTGGTTAAGCTTTTGGAGGAATTGTAAAACAATCTTATTTTTCCCCCAAAAGCCGCAATTT
>DKUR01000023.1 GCA_002490775.1 Lachnospiraceae bacterium UBA7199
TGCCATCCCAACACTTTTTCAGGGATGGATATGACGGTAATTGCAGCCGTTATTTTAGGAGGAACAAAGGTGACAGGAGGTTCGGGAAGTATTACTGGAGTTATGCTTGGGACGATGCTCTTTGTGATTGTTAATAACAGTCTGCAGCTTATGGGGATTCCAAATTACTGGCAGAAATTTTTCCTTGGAGTGCTGATTGTGCTTGGAACCGGAATTGCAGCCTTTCAGGTAAGCAGAAAGAGAAAGAAAGGGAAAGCAGGATGATAAAACAATTTAAACAAATGTTTGCAGCCGGAAATTGGACACATCCGGCCAGGGACAGTGTGAAGCGGCAGCTTCTGTTATTGGTGGTTTTGTTTGTGGTCATGAGCATTTTAAGGCCTTCTTTGTTCCTGACTTCATCTAATTTAAATGCAATGGCTTATCAGTTCCCAGAATATGGCCTGATTGCTTTAGGAGTAATGTTTGCCATGATTGCAGGAGGGATAGACCTTTCTTTGATAGGAATCGCAAATCTTACAGCCATTCTTATGGCGAAGCTGCTGATTTCATGGACCGGAGAAGAAATGTCAGGAATACAAAATGCAGGCATTTTCTTCATTTGTTTTCTTTTAAGTATGGCGGTAGGGGCAGCCTGCGGCATGTTAAATGGTTATTTGATTTCAGGTTTAAAGATTCCTGCCATGCTTGCAACATTAGGAAGTCTTCAACTTTTTTCAGGAATAGGAATGATTATTACAAAGGGAAAGGCGATTACAGGAGTTCCAGAAGCTTATGTAAGGATGGGAACAGGAAAGTTGTTTGTTTTTTTGCCGGTACCGCTGGTTATTTATATAGGAGCGGTCTTTATCTGTCATTATGCTATGTCCAGAAGTACTTTTGGAATGAGACTTAAGTTGATGGGAACCAGTCAGAAGGCAGCTTTATTTGCAGGTCAGAATAATAAACGAACGACTATGAAATCACATATGGCAGGGGGAATGCTGGCTTCTTTTTCAGGATTTATTATGCTTGCAAGAATGAATTCGGCAAGGCCGGATTTTGGAAGCTCTTACACAATGCAGTCCATTTTGATTGTGGTACTTGGCGGTGTAGATCCGGCCGGAGGGTTTGGAACAGTAAAGGGAGTTGTTCTGGCTACGCTTATTTTACAGTGTTTTTCTTCAGGACTTAATATGTTTCCTGCTATCAGCCCTTATTTAAAGCAGCTGGCTTGGGGTTTGACTTTGCTTGCAGTTATGATTATGAATTTTTACAGTCGTCAAAAGAAAGCTGAGTGAGAGAAAGGAAATGCCGGTGGTGATGTTTCTGGCAGTACCGGCATTAATTTGGAGGAAGTACGCATGCCGACTATAAAAGATGTAGCAAAAAAATCAGGTGTTTCTATTGCAACGGTGTCCAACATTTTAAATAATAAGGCATCTGTAGGTGAGGAAATTTATCAAAGAGTTTACAGTGCAATGGAGGAGCTGGATTATAAGCCCAATATGCTGGCCAGAAATTTAAAATCCAATGGCGTGAAATTTGTGGGGATCATTGTTCCTGCCTTTTTAGGCATATATCAGGACATTATAGAAGGAATCCAGCGTGAATTGTCGGAATATGATTTTTACCTGATTACCAGAACCACAAACGATATGATAAACAAAGAAAAAAAGCTGATTGATGAGTTTATAGGACTTGGTGTATGTGGGATTTTTGTTGTTACATCTTTTCGGGATATGGAATATTACAAAAAGGCGGCGGATGCGGGAATTTCCCTTGTTTTTATAGAACGGACGGTAGATGAATTAAATTATTCCAGTGTAGTGTTTGACAACAGGAGCATGGTGAAAAATCTGCTTCGCAGTTTATTGGCAAAGACATGTAAAGTAGAAGAGTTATGGCTGATTACCGGTGATTTATCTTACAGCTCGGAGAGAGATTTTGTGGAGGGCGCTTATCTTGCAGTAGAAGAAGCAGGAATGCAGGCAAAGGAACTGAAAAGGTCTCAGGTTTCTTTCAGTGAGCTGCAGGCTTTTGCAGATATGATGAATTTGATAGGCAGGGCGGACGAGATTCCTCCCAATGTGATTCTTTCCAGCGAAAGAATATTGGAGAGTTTTATGGAAATGCTGTCTATTTATGACAGAAAAGATGTCCATGTATTTGTTCCGGTAGGAGAGAGATGGAGCAGCGCAGGGAGGAATGAATCAATTTGTGAGATTCCCCGCAGAGCAGTTTATTGTGGGAAAAGATGTGCCCAGCTTATGCTGGAATTTGTGAAAAAACCAGCTACAAATGAAAATACGCAGATTGTAATTCCCACACAGGCATTAAAGGAAGACCAGTTGATTTCTTATATACCGGCGCTCCACAGGCCTTTAAAGATTTTATTAACCTCAAATGCCATGACAACTGCACTATTAAGGCTTCTTCCGGCATTTATGAGGGAATCCGGTATACAGGTGGAAACAAAAATATTTACCTATCAGCAGGAATTGTACGAAGAAATTATGAAGCAGTATGAAAGCGGTAGCAGGGAGTATGATGTTTATATGATGGATTCCCCCTGGATTGAATACTTTCGTCAGATACAGTGTGTGCTTACGTTGAATCCTTATCTGGAAAAAGAAAAAGAATATGTGAAAAGCTTTGTGCCAGAAATCTGGAATAAGCTGAACGGGGGAAATGGCAGGATTATAGGTATTCCTCTTGTCAGCATGACGCAGCTTCTTTTATATAGAAGAGATCTTTTTAAAAGTCCGGCGCTTCAAAGGGCTTATTACAGGAAAAATGGTTTGGAGCTGGGGCTTCCCTCCACCTGGACAGAATATAATTTTCTGGCAAAGTTTTTTACCCGGGAATTTACAAAGGATTCTCCTACGGAATATGGAACTTGTCTTCTGGGAAAGAAGCCTAACGGATTAATACAGGAATTCTTTCCAAGGCAATGGAGCTTTCATGGGACGATCATGAACAAAAATCAGGTAGTAATAGATTCTCCGCAGAATGTCAGGGCAGTGCGAAATCTGATGGAAGCGTATGAATGTTCGTTGCCGCAGATATGGGATTTAATGGAGAACGAACAGATTGATGCTTTTGCAAAAGGGAATATTGCATTTATCAGCACTTACAGCGGACATATTAAAAGCATTTTAGATTCTCAGTTTGGAAGTATTGGCGATCGCTTAGGTTATGCGGTTCTGCCGGGTAAGTATTCTCTGGTGGGAAGCTGGCTTTTGGCTGTCAATGGAAACTGTCAGAATCCAGATACCGCGTTTTCTTTTATCAAATGGATTACTTCGGGAACGAGAGCAATGCAGTGTAGTGTATTGGGCGGCTTTATGCCCAAGCAGACAGTAAATTTAAGTGAGCAGATTAAAACAATCTATCCCTGGAACGAGCATCTTGAGGATTATGTCAGGATGGAGCGTCAAAGGGAAAATATCAGAAATGCAAAAGGAACCTATATCAATAATTATTCTATTGAAGGCGTGATAGCAGATGGTCTGCAGGATGTTCTTTGTAAAAAATGCGGTATTGAAGAGATGCTGGAAGATTGCAAAGAACAGATTAGTGCGATGGTCAGGGAGTGGAAGTAGATGAAAAAAGTGAAAATAACCCCTTCGATGCTGGCATCCAATCATGGAAATTTAAGACAGGAGGTACAAAGAGTACAGGAATGGGGAAGCGATGGGCTTCACATAGATATTATGGAGCCGGAGGCGGTGGGAGATTTGGGGTTTACGCCCCGAATGGCGAAGGCAGTTCAGGAATGCTGCCGGCTGCCAGTAGAGTATCATATGATGCTTAAGGATTATAGGAAAGGTATGCTGCTTTTTAAAGGGCTTTATATGGAAGAACTGGTAATGCAGTATGAAACATCAGAGGATTCTTCTGTCATTTTGTGGGAAGCACTGCTGCAGGAGGCAGGAAATTATGCGGCAAAGGCAGGTCTTTCCTTTGCACCGGATACGCAGCTTAAAGGAAAAGAAGCGCTTCTTCCCCTGTGCAGCGTAGTGGTTTTAATGGGGGTGGAGCCGGGCAGAGGCGGCAGCAGGTTTCAGGAAAAAACCATAGAAAAAATAAAAGAACTTGTCTGTATAAGGAAACGACTGGATATTCCACAATTGGTGATTGCTGTTGATGGAGGATTAAATCTTGAAAATGGGCGCAGATGCATTATGGCAGGAGCTGATAAGCTGGTCATAGGAACTGCACTTTTTCATCATCCAAATCCAGCAGAAATGATACGAGAAATAAAAGAAGACAAAGGAGAAAGCGATGATTTGTTATAATGAAAAAATAATAGTTCAATCAACAGGAGGACACCCTTCTTTTCACGATATTTCTGAAAAAGTGAAGGAAGCTGTAATGCGTTCAGGAGTAAAGCAGGGGATTTGCACTATCTATTCTCATCACACCACCTGTTCAGTGATGATTCAGGAATTATCTCATGACAGAAATTTTTACGGGCTTGAATATTTACAGCAGGATCTCTGTAATCTGATGGAAAAGCTGGTTCCCACATGCAGGACAGAAGGACAATATATGCATCCCGGACCGGCCCATATTGATTTTGCAATGAATGAAGTGGGTGAGGTGGGTGAATGGACTTGCCTGAATACGGACGCACATTTAAGGTCTTGTTTGTTTGGACGCTCTGAAAGTATTGTATTGGAGGAGGGCAGGCTTGATCTTGGTGAGTTTGGCCATATTTATATGATTGACTGGGATCAGGTCAGAGCCAGGGAAAGGGTTGTGCAGATACAGATTATTGGCATTGAGTAGAGCGAAATTAGTTAATTGTTGGTGCGGCATGGAGGAAATGATGAAAAAATATAGTATTGGAATAGATTTTGGAACACTTTCGGCGAGAGCGGTTCTTGCGGATGTTTCCAGTGGAGAGATTATGGCATCCGATACATACGAGTACAGGCATGGAGTCATAGAACAGCAAATGCCAGACGGAACCAGACTGCCGGAAGGGTTTGCCTTACAGGATCCTGGAGATTATCTGGAAGCAGTTGCCGCACTTGTTCCCGGATTGTTTTCTTTAGCTGGAATTTCGGCAGAGCAGGTAATTGGAGTTGGAACAGATTTTACTTCTTCCACAATGATTCCAGTAAAAAAAGACGGAACACCTCTTTGCAGACTGGAGCAATATAAAAACCGGCCTTTTGCTTATGCGGTTTTATGGAAGCATCATGCATCCCAAAAAGCGGCAGATCAAATTAATGAAAAAGCAGAGGAAACCGGTCAAAAATGGCTGGACCGCTATGGGGGAAAAATTTCTTCGGAATGGAGTATCCCAAAGCTTTTGCAAATGTACGAAGAAGATCAGGAAATTTATGAGCAGACAGATGTCTGGGTAGAGGCTGTCGACTGGATTGTATGGCAGCTGACCGGAATTGAAAATCACAGTTACAGCACGATGGAGTTTAAGGCAATTTGGGATCAGAAGGAAGGGTTTCCGGCACAGGAATTTTTTAGAAAGCTTGCACCGGGATTTGAGAAGGAAGCAGTCAAAAAGCTGGGGACAAATTTTCTGCCCCAGGGCGTTAAAGCAGGTGGGATTACTCCCTATATGGCACAAGTGACCGGATTAAAAGAAGGTACGCCGGTAAGCAGTGGAATTGTGGATGCCTATGCCTGTCTTCCGGCAGTGGGAATAGACGGACCGGGAAAAATGCTTTTGATTGTGGGAACTTCGGTGTGCGAAATTTTGGTGGAGCCGGAAGGAAAAGATGTACCGGGACTTTGCGGGAGAGCCAGGGATGGAATTCTGCCAGGGTATTACGCACATGAAGGGGCCCAGTCGGCCGGAGGGGATATTCTTGCATGGTTTACAAAAGAATGCTGCAGTGGAGAAATGGAAAGAGAAGCTGAAAAGAAAAAAATATCCTTACATACACTTTTGACGGAAAAAGCAGCCAGACTACGCCCCGGAGAAACAGGACTTTTGGCATTGGACTGGTGGAATGGCAATAATTGTCTTCTGGATGACATGTATTTAAGCGGAATGATTGTGGGACTTACGCTTTCTTCCAAGCCGGAGGAAATTTACCGGGCGATTATGGAAAGTATCGTATTTGGAAGCAGGGTAAATGTAGAACAGTTTCAAAAGCATGGCATTTTGGTAGAGCAGATATTAGCAGCCGGAGGAATTTGTAAAAAAAATGAATTGATGATGCAGATCTATGCGGATGTGCTTAATATGCCAGTGTATGTTTCAGATGCAGAGCAGGGGCCGGCTTTAGGGAGCGCCATGTTTGGGGCAGTTGCAGCCGGTAAAAAAGGGGGAGGTTATGATTCCATTTATGAGGCAGTTCCTAAAATGAAGGCTCCAGTTGAGAAAATTTATGACCCTGTTCCGGCCCATGTAAAGATTTATGATGAATTGTTTTTAGAATATAAAAAACTGCACGATTACTTTGGATGCGGAGGAAATGACGTTATGTATCGTTTAAGACATATGAAAACAGGTAAATGTGTTACGAACAAAGTCTCCGGATTTTGAAAGGAGCATGATGATAAATATGGATATCTATCAAACCATCATAAAGGAAATTGAAAATGTATTGTTATCAGTGGACAGACGGGAAATAAAAAAATTAAAACAGGAAATTTTGATGGCACGAAGGATTTATGTTGCAGGAGCCGGAAGATCAGGACTTGTGGCGGGAAGTTTTGCAATGCGTCTTTGTCAGTTGGGGCTGTGTGCTTTTCTGGTGGGGGAAGTGGCAGCCACTGCCATTGGAGAAGGGGATCTTCTTATTTTGATTTCAGGCTCAGGCAATACGGAAAGCATAGTTCGTTTTTCCCGAAAAGCAAAACGGGAAAAGACGAAAGCAGCGCTTCTTACCGTGTCAGGGGAAGGAAGAGCGGCTGCCAATTGCAGCCTGATCATAAAAATGCCCGGGACTTGTGAGAAAGATGCAGCAGGAAAGAAGAAGGATGTCGCAGACAGAAAAGAAGATGCAGTAGACAGAAGGGCAGGCGCGGAAGGAACTAGGCAGCCTATGGGGGCCTTGTTTGAACAGAGCGTTCTGCTTTTGCTGGACGGACTTGTGCTGGAGTTAATGGAAAGCCTGCAGGAAACTTCCCAGACAATGATGAGAAGACATGCAAATCTGGAGTAGAAAAAGGCAGGCAGAAAGGAGCAGGGTTAAAAAATGGAGGTTGGACTTTGTTTATCATTTTGCAATAAACGCTGGAAAAATCCGCAGGCACTGGCAGAATTTGTGAGTTCTCTTGGCGTCAGACTGGTGCAGTTTTCATGGGATCTGGTAGATCCCTGGTGGAAAGAAGAAATTCGGGATGAACTGGCAAAGGAGTATGCAAACGCATTCAGACAGAGGCAGATTGAAATAACGGTTTCTTTTTCAGGAATGGCCGCATATGCTTATTCCAGTCTGCTTTCAGAAGATGAAAGAGTGCGTAAAATGGGGATGACCTATTTAAAGCGGGCTATTGATATGACTGCGATTATGGGAATTCCTGCATTGGGAACGCCGGCGGGATGTATGGAATCTTTAGAAGGGCTGCAGAATATTGGAAGAAAAAAAGCAGGTATAGAAGTGCAGGATGCCGGAAAGGAGAATCACGGAGGATATGTTAAGCGTGGGGAAGTCAGAAAGCGTTTGGTTGATGATTTAATTCTTTTGTCCCGGTATGCAGCCCAAAAAGGATTAAAACAGCTTTACTTAGAGCCTACCCCTGTACAGACGGAAATTCCCTGTACCGCTTTGGAAGCAAAAATATTGATGGAACAGCTTTCCGGGAAAACACAAATTCCGGTTGGACTGGTTCTGGATTGGGGACACGTTCTTTGCCCTTCTTTTAATGAAGAACCGGCAGATATGAATTATTGGCTTTCTGCCTGCAAAGGCTATGTAGGCGCATGTCACATACAGCAGTGTGACGGAAAAATGGACAGACACTGGGGATTTACCGGCCAGGGAATCGTTACGCCGGAAATGATACGGGGCGTGCTTGGAAATCCTGATGCGTCTGGAATCGCTCATTATCTGGAGTATTGCCCTGCCTTTGAGACGCCGGGGGAAGAAGTGGTAAAGGAAATCAGGAATTCAGTGAAGTATCTGCAGTTGATATGATGCAAAATAAATAGTGTTGGAAAGGGCCATTTGTCATGCAGGAATTGTGGGTAAATGGCTCTATTGTATTTTTCCGGTTAAACCAATATAATAATAAGTAATCGGGAAGGAACACAAAGCTGCACAATGTAAGGAGATAAGAAGGATGTACTTAAATCGACAATTTATCCATAATGAAAGAGAACTTTCTTTTGCTATTTTCTGTATCGAAAATGTGGCTATTGAGCTTGGGGTAAATGCTGAGAGAGTTTACCAGGCATTGGCAGAAAAAAGTGATATTTTGAACAGCTACATTGTGCCATGTTATGAGGTATTACATTCGCAGAGCAAAGAATACATTGTTGAAGATATTATATCTTATATAAAGGAGAAGGGGGTGGAAGTATGATTATATATCATGGTTCTGATATGGAAGTCAGAAAACCGGATATTTTTCATTCCCGCAAAAACCTTGATTTTGGTTGTGGTTTTTATACAACGCCTTTATATCAACAGGCAGAAAAATGGTGTGAAAAATATATAAGGCGTGGAAAAGAAGGTATCATTTCCTGTTATATTTTAGATGATAGTGTTTGGAACAATTGCAAAATCTTAACATTCGACAGTTATTCAGAGGAATGGCTGAACTTTATTACCGACTGTCGAATGGGAATTGATACGATAGAATATGATATTATACTTGGCGGGGTAGCCAATGATAGAGTTTTTAATACCTGTGAATTGTATTTTAAGCATTATATTGATAAGGATGCTGCTTTGGACAGACTGCGCTATGAAAAACCCAATCGCCAGATTTGCCTGAAAAATCAGGAAGTTATAGAACGATATCTTCATTTTGACAGGAGCGAACGATTATGAATGCTGAACCGTTAATTTTACAGATGAAATATTCAGATATTGTGCAGGGTTTTGCCGAAGCTCAGCACCTTACTTTAGATGATGCTTTGAAGTTTTTTTATCATTCTGAGGTTTACCAGCTTATGAAAGACGGCGTTTCCGATATGCACTGCATGAGCGAAAAATATTTAATAGAGGATTTGGAAAGAGAGTTCGAAAGGGGGAGCAGGTAATTATGCAAAAAAAAAACTTAAATCAGTTTTAAGCGTATTGTTGATTCTAAGTCTTTTAACAGCCTGCAGTCTGCAAAAGCAGCCGGGAGAAGGGGCAGCTGCCCAGACGGAAGAGGATGGGACAGGCAGCACCTTAGCAGAGAATGGAGCAGGTGAAGAAGGACAGGCATTTGCAGATACTGTAGAGAATGAGAAATCAGGGACAGGAGGGAGGCCCGCGCTGATTGGAAGCATGGAAGAGAGCGGAGAGATCAGTGTCGAACCTTGTGTGGAACCATATGCCATCCAGCCGGATCTAAGTAATATTTATAATCTGGAGCAGTTTTATCTGGAAGGTGAGATTGTAGACAAGCTGTCCGGGAATGGATTTGTTGTATGTGGAAGTGCCGGAAATGAATTCTTTGAAGTTTATGAGATGAACAGGTACAGCAATATTCCCAACTTTGTGACGGTGGATTCTTTGATGCATACTTATCATTTGTATTTTAGTTTTCTTTTAAAAAATATAGAAAAGGATTACTTGTCTGAAAGTATTGGGAAGCTGAGCCTTAAAATGCTGGATAACAGCGCTGCCTTGTATGAGCAGTTTAAGGGAAGTGCATGGGAGAGCGCAGCAGCACGCAATGTTGCATTTTTTTCGGTAGGAGCAAAGCTTTTGGGAGAAGAACCGGAGGTAAAGGCATATGTGCAGGATGTTGTGGGGCAGGAGCTTGAACGGATTAAACAGGCGGATGGCATTTATATGTCAGGAATAACTGGAGATGAAGAGGATTATACTCAGTATATTCCCCGTGGATATTATGCAGGGGATCAAAAGCTGGAGCAGTATTTTCAGGCAATGATGTGGTATGGGCGGATTCACTTTACACAGGAAAGTGAAGAGATGGATCGAAGCGCCCTTTTGATCACCAAGGCTTTGACGGAGGATGCGCAGGCTTATGAATTATGGGAATCCATCTATGCGGTAACATCATTTTTTGCAGGAGCAAGTGACGACTTAAGTGTGTGCGAATATGCACCGGCTGCACATAAGGCTTATGGCGGCGATCTTTCTTCGGAAGCTTTGATTTCAGATGAGGAGGCTTTTAAGCAGTTTCATGCAATGACAGCGGAGCTTCCCCTGCCTCAGATCAATTCCATTCCGATTAAAGACGGTGAGGATAACGTGATCCCTGGTTTCCGGTTTATGGGACAGAGGTTTACCATAGATGCTGCAATTATGCAGAAACTGATCTACAGTAATGTAAAGGAAAATGGCACAGGGAATAAGCGTATGCTTCCAGATGTGCTGGATGTGCCTGCTGCTCTTGGCAGCGATATGGCTCTTAGCATCCTGGAGGAGCAGGGAGCGTTTGAGTATGCAGGCTATGAGGAAAATATGGAGAAGCTCAAGTCATTTTTGATGCAGGAAAATGATGCCATGTGGTCAGCAAGCCTGTATGCCGGCTGGCTGAATACTCTTCGTCCGCTGCTTGTGCCCAAGAAAGAAGGATACCCTATATTTATGCAGAGTGAAGAGTGGACAAAGAAAAATCTGGAATGCTTTGCAGGCAGTTTTACGGAACTTAAGCATGATACAGTGCTTTACACCAAGCAGGTGATAGCGGAAATGGGCGGTGACTATATTGAGGAGATCGACAGCAGGGGATATGTGGAGCCTGAGCCTTACGTGTATGCAAGGTTTGCAGCTTTGGCTGACCAGACAGCAAAAGGACTTAAGACATACGGAATGCTTGGGAAGGAAGAGGAAGAAAATCTTTCTATTTTGTATGAGATTGCCGACCGATTGTGGAAAATTTCCAATAAGGAACTGAAGGATGAAGTGCTTTCCGCAGAAGAGTATGACTTTATCCAGTGTTATGGCGGGAATCTTGAGCATTTTTGGTATGAAACAGTAAAGGATGAGACCACCGACATGGTATCTACCCAGGAATGTCCTGCCGCGGTGGTGGTAGATATTGCAACAGATCCTAATGGAAGTGTGCTTGAAGCCGCTACTGGAAATCCATCCATTATTTATGTGGTGGTTAAGGTGGATGGAAAGATTAAAATTGCAAAAGGAAGCGTTTATTCTTTTTATCAGTTCTCCTGGCCTTTGGAAGAGCGGCTGACCGATGCAAAGTGGCGCCAGATGCTGGGCATACAGGCGGATGAAAACGGAAACCATAATTATGACTTATCCATCCCGAAACCGGATTGGACAGGAAGCTATCGATACAAATATGCATGGGAATAAGCTATTTATAAAAATATGGAGTTTTATCCTGGCGCTGGCCGGTGTGGGTGCTGTTGGGTATATTTTATGGGAAAATGGTGCGTTTCTGCCAGGATGGGTTAAATGGGAAAATGAATTATTTTATGACCAAACCGGTCAATACAACATATCAGTAAGTAATAAGTCTGTTCAGATCACCTATGAGGATGTGGTGGTCTTTACTTCCCCAGACGGGGTAAAAGTTCAGAGTGCTCTATTATGCGACATGGACAATGACCAGAAGGAGGAATTAATACTCCTTTGCTGGAAAAAAGGGCGGTTTGGAATATATAAGCCTTTTTGGGTGGAGAAGGATGAAAAGAAGTGGTCACAGCATATTTTTGTATATGAATTTGAACAGGAAAAAGTAAAGCCTAAGTGGATGTCCTCTTACATTGGACAGGAGGTAAAGGAACTATCTGCAAATGGAAAAAGTGCGCCATATAGCCGGATTTGGCTGACTGATGTGGAGGGAAAGACAAGCAGCTATAGGTGGGATGTGTGGGGATTTACAAAGGAAGAGACGCAGGTATCCTTTGCAGTGTTTGGGGATATTTTAATTCATGAACCGATCTACAGGTATGCGCTGCGCCATGATTCCTCTTTTGATTTTTTATTTGATAATTTTAGGGATGTGATTGGGCAAAGTGATGTTGCAGTGATCAATCAGGAAACACCCTATACGGATGATCCGGCAATGTACAGCGATTACCCCAGGTTTGGAACGCCGCTTTTAGCAGGGCAGGCGGTGGCGGATGCCGGTTTTGACGTGGTGACCTGCGCCACAAACCATGCGCTTGACAGAGGGGCAGAGGGAATCAATCTGACAAAGAATTTTTTTGAATCCCACGATGTGGTGTGTTTAGGAATACAAACAGAGGAAGAAATAGCGGAACGCCCTTATGAAATCCTTACAAGAAACGATATCAGGTTTGCCCTTTTTAATTACACCTATGGCACAAATGGAATAAAAATTCCAAAAGAGAATCCATATATGGTGCATCTATTGGAGGACGAAGAAAAAATCAGAAAGGATATTGAGAGGGCAGAAAAGGAAGCTGATATTGTAATTGTTTTTGCCCACTGGGGCAGTGAATATGCAAGTCAGACAGAGGAATTCCAGCAAAAGTGGGCACAGATTTTCGCTGACAGTGGAGTAGATGTGGTGGTTGGAACTCATCCTCATGTGCTCCAGCCCTATGAGGTCCTTAATGGCGAGGATGGACACAGGATGCTGGTTTTTTATTCTATTGGGAACTTTATCAGCGCCCAGTCAGAGAAAAGCTGTGTGAAAGGCGGTATGGCACAATTTACCATATCCCTTACACCAAAAGGGTATCAGGTTACGGAGTACGCCCTTAAGCCTCTTGCGATTACCTGGCAGGAAGACGGAAGGTTTATGGTGGATTTTGCATAAAGTAAGGGCGCACATTTTTATTCTCTGGACTTTTCTGTAAAATGCGGCATTGTCTGGTAATAATTATGCCGGTACAAATGATCATCCACCAGCTCAGCTAAGCGGTCCATCTCTTTCTGCGCATCCATGCCGGCAGCTATATTGTAATAGGCGTAGGCAAACTGCTTACTGAAAAAGGGATAGGCAGGAGTCTGAGGTCTGGTAAAGGAAGAGTTGTGAAGCTGGGAAAATAAAATATTCGTGTTATTGGAGACTGTATTAAAGTTATCCATCACTTCATAAATCTCTTTTAAAACTGGAATGCCGGTGTATTTACTGATTTTTAACTGATTTTGAATGGTAAATACATATTGGATAAACTGACAGCACTGGTTGGGATTCTTGGTCTGTCTGGACATGCAAAGTCCCCAGCTTCCATGAGGCGTTGCCGCCTGCATCCCCTTGGGAAGCGGTATGATCCCTACATTTTTACTATTCTTCAAAGATTGAAAATAGGCGCTGGGCAGTGACAGACTCATGGCGAAGTTGTCTGGAAAACTGGCGCTGATATTTTCAATATGGGTGTAATGATATTTATGAAACAAATCGCCCAGCCACTGCATGGCAGCTACGGAAGGTGCTGAATTGATAAAACCGCTGGTTCTGCTTAAGTCGCTGCTAAAAAAACTGCCCTTGTTCTGTAAAATAAAAGGAAGGCCGGAATAGCTGTTCCACTCTCCTGATTTTGGGGATAAGCCCCTCCCTGAATCCATAAGAAGAGGATAGGGAAGGGAAGTTTTTTCTTTGATCAGGCGGCAGATGGATAAGAATTCCTCCCAGCTCCAGGCTTCCGAAATATTTCCAGGAATCCTGATCTGCAGACTTTCAAACAACTCCTTGTTGTAGAGAATGCAGAGTGTAGATTCTGTATAGCCCAGGTGGTAAAGCTTACCCTGATAGCTTCCCTGCTGCAAAATTTGTTCCATAAAGGAATTCAAAAAGGAAGGCTCCATATAGTCATCAAAAGGAAGAAGAGAATTCATATAAGCCCAGTAAGCCACGTCAGGACCATCAAGGGAGAGAATGTCCGGCGCATTACCGCTTGCAAAGCTTTGCAGAAGTAAATCACGCAAAGGGGATTTCTCATTGGAAAGGAAGGTTGCCTTTACAGAAAATCCCTGATTGGAATTATTGAATTCATCAATTAATGAGGTCCAGAACTGCTCCTCCCCCTGCTCCATAGGACACAAGTATAAGGAAAGAACCAGCCGGGATTTGGAACGGTCAGTGACAAAGCTGCCTTTCCCCTGCTGGCGTACAATATAACCTTCTGCCTCTAAGTTCTTTAAGGCCTGGGTAATGGTGCTTTTACTTACACCAAGGGTACGCATCAGTTCATTATCAGAAGGAATGGCATCTCCCGGAAGGTAGCTGCCATTTTCTATTTGCTTAATTAACGTATTCTTTATAGTAACGTACTTTGGGATTCGTACATTTGTAGTGTGCATTATAGTTCCTCCTGAAATATATGAAAAGGATGTCAATAACTTTTGAAA
>DKUR01000073.1:0-3492 GCA_002490775.1 Lachnospiraceae bacterium UBA7199
TTTATCCAAACCAAAATAAAATCCAAACCTTTGTAATAATGGCAGAACAAATCAGTTGATTGCTAATAAAAGGTTTGGATTTTAAATGATGATGATTAGCTTAAACCACAAAGATTAAGAAGCGAACCATCTGCGTTTTTCCACTTGGGTATTATCTTTTTGCAGGTTTCATCATCCAGGGTTGCTAATGCAGCTGCTTTTTCGTCATTTGTGATATCCAGATACACCATTGTGGTCTGTAGATGCTCATGCCCAAGCAGGAGTGATATTTGAACTATGTTCATACCATCTTCAAGCCAATGTGATGCTTTAGCATGTCGTATCTGATGCGCATGAAGATTCTTCGGAACCTCATCACAGATTTCATGTGCACATGCGGCATGCTTTTTAAGCATCTTACCAACAGCCGGTTGTGTGAGCTTTCCATATATTCCTGTATTTCTGGAATAGAACACGTAGGCTTCAGGATCAGGAGCAGAACCATGAAACTCTGATAAATACTTTTTAAGATGTGCTACAGCTTTGGGTAAAAGTCCTATCGTTCTAATCTTTGTTCCTTTGCCAATGATAGTGATATATGGCTTCTCAGTATCCAGATACAGCTGCTTGTTTTTTAGTGACAGAACTTCATCTATTCTACAGGCAGTCGCATAAAGAAGGATAATAAGTGCAAGATCCCTTCTGCCTGTTTTATTGGTAACATCAGGTACTGACATCAGGGCTTTGACAGCATTTTTGCTCATGCCTTTTACCTTGGTTTTGGGTTCCTTTAATCGTGGAATTAACGTCGCATCATGGTATAAATATAGATAATCGATTTCTTTACTTCCAAGATATTTTAGGAATACCCTCAAACATGCGAGGCGGTTATTGCAGGTTGCAGCACAGCAGTTACGGTCATTTTTTAACCATAGAATCCATTCTTCTATGACTGATCTGCTAAAACAGTCTGAGCTTAAACTATTGATATTGATTCCCCTTTTCTCATCTAAGTACATGATGTAAAGGGTAAGTGTGTATCTATAGGCTTTAATTGTGTGTTCGCTCTCTGTTAAAAAGGATGACACATAATCGTTCACAAAGAACGATATGTGACGGGCGATGCATACGCCTTGGTTAGTAGATTTCTTCATCTGTATTTACCTCCGGGACAATCCAATCAAAAGTTTCATTTGTTTGATTCATCATAATACTGCTTAGATTAGGAACAATTGAGTAATAATATTTTGTACTTTCTAATGTGACATGCCCCATACTCTTACTTAAATATGCGATTTTATCATAGAAATTGAACCCTTCATTTGTCCATCTGTTGATATTTTCTATTGCATAGTTATGTCGTAAATCATAGGCAGTTGCATGGGAACTGTTAACAGAATCCCATATAATACGAAAATTAGCACTTAACCAGCTGCTGTTAAAGCGGACATTATCTCTTGACACGAAAAAGTATTCTCTGTCTGGAAAAATACAATCCATTTTCTGATTGAATTGCTGCATAAGTTCCAGCATGGAATCATGCAATACAATATAGTGCTCATTGTATCCTTTTGTGCCTACTATACTGATAACTCCTTCAGTGAGATCAACATGTTCACACCTTAAAGACAGGGCTTCGATTGTTCTCATTCCTGTGCTGTAAAGTAACCGAAAAATCACAGGAGCTGTCATGCTGCGTATTTTCATATCAATCCGGTTTGGTAAATATCTCAGATTATCGCAGGCTTCGAAGAAATCAGATAATTCCTCATGCGAAAATGCATGTGGTATATACGTGTTTCTTCTTTTACGGGGTCTTTCAGGAACAATAACATTTGTCTGTTCTCTTTCCTGAAGATATTTGATAAATTCAGAAACCAGGTAGCAGCGTTGCCGGCAAGAGTTTATGGTTTCAGTAGGTCTTTTCGCAAAAAAGCTGTCAACCATTTTCTGGGTGAGTTTATCATTTTCCGGATATAATTCATTGCAGTGACGATCAAATGCACGCATTTTGTAATGAGAATCTCTGCTCCACTTTTGAGAAGCTTTTCGATATTTTTTAAACTGCTCCATAAGCGGAGAGAGTTTTGATATAAACTCAGTCAATATCAAACACCCCCTTTCGCACAGGATAAGATTCTATGCTTAGGGCACATTCTTTCAAATGATGAAAATCCGTATGCAGATATGGGTCTACTGACTTCGGTGAAGTGTGTCCAAGGATATTTGATATGACTGGTAAAGCAGTATCTTTTTCTAACAGTTTAACAGTCAGATGATGGCGGAATAAATGAGTGCCTATCCTATCACCTTTATTCATGCGGATATTGGCAAGACCAAATACCTTACGAACAATCCAACGTATTGTTTGTACTTTCAGTGGTTCATATGGTACAACTTCTGAGATAAATACAGCATCGAATGAACACTTAGGTCTCTCTATAGTGATATAGTCATATAAAGCATTTCCTACAGATGGTAACAGTGGCAGTTCAAGTTCTTTCTTCGTCTTTGATTGAATAAGTCGGATAACATCAGAATTCCAGTCAATCGACTGTAACTTTAAATTGATGATATCTACGCCTCTTATTCCGGTGTGCAACAAAAGATTTATAATGGCTTTATCCCGCAGTGACAGTGTATCTGTATCCAATAATTGATTGATTTTACAGATTTCATCATCTGTGAGCATTTGGATATTTTTTCGATGTTCTGTCAGATGTGGCAGAAAAAGTAATACTTTTTTACAACCAATGGGATCAACCTCTAATCCTGCTTTTAGAACTGCTCTAACACTTTTACAACAAGCGGCGGAGCGAATTAAATTACCCGATTCATCAAGGAAGTAAGACAAAACATCATCTTCTTCCGTTGATTCCAGATTACAACAGCCTCTTTGCTGTAAATGATAAAAGAACACAGAACCACTATGACTTTCGCTGTCTATTGTTGTGTCTTTTGTTTTACCAATTCTCTCAGCATAGGTCTTGTAGTAATCTATTAGTTGTTGATAAACATGATTCAGAGAGTGATATGCACCTCTTGGTTCAATAAAAGAGCAAATTCTGCGTCTGTCCGGAAACAGACCATAAATATCAAAATATTCAATGCTGCCAATTACTGAGCGTCTCCACTTTAGGTCTTTTTGATTTGAGGAGATGCTCACAAAATATTGGTAAATGTCCTGATACGAAGTCCATGATTCCAAATCCAAATCAAGAATTTCACGAATTTGGCGCTTGTACATATAGATGCAACTCATGGAATATCCAGAGTTCTTCATATGGTTGACAAGTTCTTCATGGTGTTGTCGTAAATTTGTTAAATCCATGGTATGTTAACCTCCTTTTTTCTTTTGGTTTATCATACCATGGAAAATAAAATCCAAACCTTTAGACTTAATGTCGCTATAATTAATGTCGTTTTTGAAACAAAGTTTAGATAATATTAAGGTTTGGATAAATGAGATAATCGAGAATTCTCGATTATCTCATGGATATTGGTATTATACAG
>DKUR01000073.1:3710-6910 GCA_002490775.1 Lachnospiraceae bacterium UBA7199
ATAATATTAAGGTTTGGATAAATGTTGATGCAGGGGACAGAATTCCGGAGGGAGCTGTCATGATGATGACTGACGATACCATTCCCTGTCAATTTAAGGTGATTCTTGACAAGGATCAGAAAAAATACGTAGGTTCCGGGGATCAGGTGACAATTAAGCTGGACGGCAGCAGGAAGGAACTGGAAACAGAGGCGGCATACTTTTCAGAGAGTAAAACCATGCCCGGAAGCTTTGAAACCTTTATTGATCTTCCGGAAAATATGGGCGTTCCCGGTTTATCGGGAACCTTAACCCGTTCGGAACGGGGAGAAAAATATCATACCTGCGTTTCCCCTCAGGTCATTTACAGCAACACCGATATCAATAAATACTATATTTATGTTTTAAAGGAGCGGGAGGGTATCCTTGGATCGGAGTATTACGCAGAAGAAGTAAGCGTAAAAATATTAGATCAAAACGAAGACTGGGCGGCTATTTCCTCTTCGGAACTGGATAGCAGCAGCCAGATTATTGTCTCCGCAGATAAAGAATTTAAAAAGGGAGATGTGGTAAGGTGGGATAAATGAGTTTGTCTGAATGACAAGTAGTAGAATTCCTCAGAATATGGTATGATAATAAACATAGGAATCACATAAATGAGGAAATAACGTTATGAACTATATTGTGCTGGATCTGGAATGGAATCAAAGCGATACCGGGGAGGAACCGGAAGTAAAAATAATGCCCTTTGAAATCATTGATATCGGAGCGATTAAATTAAATGAAAACAGGGCAATGATAGACGAGTATAATCAACTGGTAAAACCGGTTGTTTACCGGCATATGCATAAAATTACAGGAAATTTGATCCATCTTCATATGAAGGATCTGGAAAAGGGAAAAGCATTTCCGGAGATGATGAGGGAATTTCTTGACTGGTGTGGAGAGGACTTCATTTTCTGTACATGGGGACCTCTTGATTTGTATGAGCTTCAGAGAAACATGCATTATTATGAAATGGAACCTCTCAGCGGCAAACCAATCCGGTTTTTAGATATTCAAAAGCTTTTCAGCATTGCGTACGAGGATAAAAAGTCCAGGAGAAGCCTGGAATATGCTATTGATTATTTGAAAATCGAAAAAGATATTCCTTTTCACAGAGCTTTTAGCGATGCCTATTATACGGCTCAGATTTTAACGGTGCTGGAGGAATCGGTTCTTGCCAATTATTCCATAGACACCTATATACTGCCCCGAACCAGGCAGGAAGAAGTCCATGTGCTGTTTCAGGATTACATGAAATATATCTCCAGAGAATTTCCGGATAAGCAAAAGGCAATGGAGGACAGAGAAGTAATCAGCACCAAGTGCTATTTGTGCCATAAAAATCTCAGAAAAAAAATCCGTTGGTTTACCCCCAACGGAAAGCATTATTACAGCGTTTCTGTATGTCCGGTTCACGGATATATGAAATCCAAGATCAGAATCCGAAAATCGGAAAGAAATCAGGTATTTGTGATTAAAACCTCTAAATTTATTTCCGAAGAGGGATATCAAAAAATGATTCAGAAAAGAAGCCAGGCAAGAGAACACCGTAAATCAAAAAAACAATAGCTTCTAAAAATGAAAATCCTTAAACCGGGAAGAGGAAAAGTGCGGTCCCTCTTTTCGGTTTCTTTTTCGTCTTCTTCTGGATTTTCCCCAGCCCTTGCTGCCATCTAAAAAGTTATAGCTGCTGATAACCGAATGTATTATAAAAAGAATAATCAGAAGCCCGGCAATGGCAAGGATGGCAATTAGTACGGTTTTAATATTAATCACCACAACATTTGATTCCTGATCGGGCGAGGGCTCCTGCGCCTGGGTTTTTTCCGTAAAATCATAAGCCATGGGCATATCCCGGGCAAGATCTACGGTGGCATTGCCTACATAGGCGCCGTGGTAATAATAATTAATGACGGCAACCTGGTTTTCCTGGGCGGAATCATAGGAAATTTCCGAGTCCAGGGAATCAAAAGTGGTGGTTTTAGGCATAATCAGGTAACTGCTCTGATTGATGGTCAAAATCGGTTTGGAGTTTCCAAACACGTCGCTGGAGGTATTAAAGAAATTGGAGTTCTGTATGGAATAATTCTTTTCATTCTCAGCAACGTTGACAACGGAAAAATTGGCAAATCCATAGGAAAAAAGCTTTACGGTATCATGAAACTGATCGGGAGTTTCTTCTTTCATGACCACACAAATCAGCTTCATGCCATTTTGCTCCGCACAGGTGACAAGGGTCTGCCTTGCTTCATCGGTGTAGCCGGTTTTTCCACCCTTTATGCCTTCACAGGCAATTTCCCCGGTAATCAGCTTGTGCTTATTTCTTTCCGTAAAATCGTCCGGCTGTGTTGCAGTGGCTTGAAAATGATAAAAAGGCGTATTTCCTATTTTGGATAAAAGTTCATTTTGAAAAAAGGCCTGAGCAATCAGCGCAAGATCGTGGGCGGAGGTATAATGATCTTCCTGGAACAGTCCATGAGCATTGACAAAATGAGTATTTTCGCAGCCCAGCTGCGCCGCCTTTTCGTTCATCATTTCTGCAAAAGCTTCTGTGCTTCCGGCAATATGTTCCGCCACTGCATTTGCTACTTCATTGGCGGAGGCAACCAGGATGCCATAAAGGCATTCCTCCAAAGGCATGGACTGCCCTTCGTCAATGCCGATATTTGAGCTTCCCTGTTCGATGCTGAAAACCGCATTATGGGAAAAGGTGATCATTTCGTCCAGTTTACAGTTTTCCGCCGCGATCAGGCAGGTCATTAACTTGGTAGTGCTTGCGGGGTATGCTTTTTCATCTATGTTTTTGGCATATAAAATGACGCCGGTATTTGCATCCATCAAAATAGCGGATTGAGCGCTTATGGCGGGACCGGCGGGCCAGTTTTCAATTTGGTTTGACTGAATGGGCAGGGATTTACGCGCTTCCGCCTGTTCCATAGCTTCCTCCAGGGTTGCGGGAGCGGCATAAAGATTGAGATTTGAACCTGTCAGTATTAAAATACATAAAAAAGCGGACAGTACTCTGGATGCTATCCGTTGGGATCTATTAAAACGCATGAAAACTCCTTTGTCTGTTTTATAATATGGTTGACAGTTAGATCGATTATTATTAGTTTACATTTCAGGGATGTTCTTGACAAGTTTTTTAGCATATTTTTAACGGATATTTTTCTTTT
>DKUR01000073.1:7185-7491 GCA_002490775.1 Lachnospiraceae bacterium UBA7199
TTTAACGGATATTTTTCTTTTCATATGGAGAAAAATGTTGTAAAATAGATGTTTGAAAAAGGGGCAGATTATCTGATCGGAGAAAGGGCAGTGTATGCGGCTTAGAAATATTGCAGGATCCAGGGACGTAATAGCGGAAAGCCCTTTGGTGGTTCATGAACCGGAAAAGGCGAAGGGTAAATGGAAGGAAATTTTTAAAAATGATCATCCTTTGCGTATAGAGATTGGTATGGGAAAGGGAAAGTTTATCTATGAACTTGCCGAGAAAAATCCGGAGGTGAATTACATAGGGATTGAGAAATATTC
>DKUR01000073.1:7804-7973 GCA_002490775.1 Lachnospiraceae bacterium UBA7199
TTACATAGGGATTGAGAAATATTCCAGTGTTCTCTTAAGGGCATTGCAGAAAATGGAAGAGGCGCCTCTCCCGAATCTTCTTTTTATCCGTATGGACGCGGAAGAAATAGCGGAGGTTTTTGGAAGGGAAGAAGTGGACAGGATTTATTTGAATTTTTCCGATCCCTGG
>DKUR01000073.1:8294-8525 GCA_002490775.1 Lachnospiraceae bacterium UBA7199
GCCTAAGGACAGACATGCCAAAAGGCGTCTCCCCTCCAAAGGATTTCTGGCAAGGTATGATCAGTTTCTGAAAAAAGAAGGCGTTTTGGAATTCAAAACGGATAATAAGGCGCTTTTTGATTTTGCCCTTGCCCAGCTGCCTGAGGCAGGATGGGAAGCGCTACAGGTAACTTATGATTTGCATCACGATGACAGGATGAAGGAGGGAAATATTATGACGGAATATGAAGA
>DKUR01000073.1:8811-8935 GCA_002490775.1 Lachnospiraceae bacterium UBA7199
AATATTATGACGGAATATGAAGAGAAGTTTTCCTCCAAGGGGAATCCGATTTATAAGTACATTATTAAAAGGTAAGAAAAATGGATAAACTATAAATGTGTAGGTAATTGCGAAACAAGTTCGC
>DKUR01000058.1 GCA_002490775.1 Lachnospiraceae bacterium UBA7199
CACATCTATGGGTACATTATAAAGTTCTGTTGTACAGCATTTATAAAAGAGTCATCTACTAATCTGAACCCTGTCTGCTCTTACAGTTACTTTGCAAAATATCTTATATAATTTCTAATCAGTTTCCCCCAAATTGGTAATTTTATCTCCTAGGAAGGAAATTTTTTCTCCATATATGAGTCTATATGATTTTGCTTTGGAATGCAAGAGGGAATAGGTTCCTTTCTTTTCTTTGGCATAATTTCGTTCCACAGGGTGAAGCCTAAAATCAGGATGCCGCCAATTACCTGCATAAAGGTCATTCTTTCCTCCAAAATAAGAACAGATACTAAAACAGCCACAAGGGGATCTATATAACTTAATATGGCAGCTTTCTGTCCCGGAAGTTCTTTTAGAGAAGAAAAATACAAACAGTAAGTCACTCCGGTATGAACAATTCCCACTATCAGCAGGCAGATCCAGCCTGTACTGTTCAGATTGGAAAGTGTAATTCCACTTGTGAATCCCACGTAAGGAATCAAAACTATAATTGCAGCAATAAATTGCAAAAATGTTCTATGAATTCCTTCAACCCTCTTAATAAACTTATTGAGCAAAATAACTGCTGCGTAAAGGCAGGCAGCACCCAGCCCAAAAAGGATTCCTATCAAATGATTATTTCCAGCGGAAAGATCCCCAAGCCCTGTAATCAATACAATACCAAGGGTAGACATAAAAAAACAAATCCACTGCTTTGCTGTCATTTTTTCCTTAAATAAAATGGGACATGCCACTGTCACAATCACTGGCGCAAAATAATAGCTGAGCGTTGCAACGGAAACAGTCGTATATTTATATGCCTCAAAAAGCAATATCCAGTTAAACCCCATCGCCACTCCAGAGAGCAATAGAAGCGGAATTTCTGTTTTAATATCGCGAAATGGAATTTTCTGTTTTGTTACAAACAGAAAAAACGCAATCAATAATGCTGCAAGAATTGCCCGATACAATGCAAGTTCACCGGAAGATACAGAAATATTTCTCACAAACAGACCAAGGGTGCCAAACACTGCCATTGAAATGATGAGCATAATTCTTGGACTCATAAAGCGCTTCATAATATAATTACCTCTACACATGTCTTGTGTTTCTATTTCTGCCGATTCATCTGGCGATCTGCCCTGGCTTTCCCTTTAAATTCTTTTTCTATGTGACAATGCTCTTTCATAGATAAAAATTTATCCCCCTCAAAATCAAGCTCAATGATATAAGGCATCCAATCTATGATACGCAGAAAATCACTGCATCCAAACTCCGGATGATAATAATTTATCATTGTGCTAAGGGCCGTTCCATGTGTGCCTATTACAATATTCCTGCCCCTATTTTCCACCAATATCTCTTTCAGCGCAGCTATGTTTCTTTTCTGCACCATATTAAGCGATTCTCCATTTTCCTCATGATAATCATGAGCATTCCAGCGTTTTTCAAACATGCCATGGGTGTTTCCATTGACTCCTTTTTCCCTTTCACGTAATCTTTCATCGGTAATAATCTCTTTTCCGTAAAAGGCAGCCGCTTCTGCAATAGTGTCAAGGCTTCTCTTATAAGGACTGCTGTAGAATACATCTATCTTTTTATCTTTTAGAAACTCCAGCACGATTTTGGCATCCTGCTTCCCTTCGGCAGTTAATGGTCTAAAACGGTCATCTTCTCCCCTATGATCGGACTGTGCATGACGCACAAAATATACTTTGGTTATTTTAGCACATAACTCCTCCACTTTGTAAACCTCATACCCTTCATAATAATAGCTATAGTCAATGCCTTTCATATATATTTCTCTATCATTAACTTTATCTGTCAGTGCCTGCTTTAAAACATGCTTGATTTCCGTATCCTTAATCGGACTTCTTTCCATCGCAAGAAGATAATCATCCTTGTCCACTTTGCTCCAGTCAACTACCTGGCCTATTTCCTTCTTTAACATAATATCCAGCCAAATCCGCATACTGCGGCCGTTCCCCTCACGGAAAGGATGCGCTACATTCATCTCAACATATTTTTCAATGATTTCTTCAAAAGTAAACTGCGGCATTTTTTCTATTCTATCCAAAGCGTCCTGCAAATACATAACAGATGCAAACCTGAAATTGTTCTTTGCCATATTTACATCACGTATCTTCCCTGCAAATGCATATATTTCATCAAACAAATATCTGTGGATTTCCGCAAGTGCCTGATAAGTTCCAGCTTTCAGACTTTCTAAATAACCACTTTCAAACAAATCAATGGCTTTTCTTTTGCTTATTTTCTCTTCAGCTCGTGCAAGCTCTGTCGAATCCGCAATTCCAAGCTTATTTTCAAGCGCCATGCTCATTCTCCCTTCCACAAATATTATCATGCTTTCTTTTTCATGTATATTTTATAGAATATCGCCCTGGGTTTCAAGTCAATAAAAATTTATTATTTATTTTTTCCTGTTTTCTATAATCTAAATCCTAGCCTTATCAATCGTCTGTTGTAAACAGGACGATATCTGCCCTGTGGTAGTGATTTGAATGTTATCGCTCATGTTCCTTCCTTTACTGCAAATCGAGTAGGAAGCTAGTCA
>DKUR01000008.1 GCA_002490775.1 Lachnospiraceae bacterium UBA7199
CTTGACAAAGGGTATAGTTTATTATTCTCCGGCACAAAACGATACCAAAATCGAAACATATTATCATCAATAGTGTAAATTGATTTTCGAGATACCTTTTCACCATAAGGTGTTTCTTTTTGAATCAACCCTAACGCCATTAGGTTTTTCAAATAAGTGGCACAAACACTGGTATCTTCACCAACTTTTGTAGAGATTTCCGCCATACGGGAAGCACCGGTTGCAATGGACGTAATGATTGCATTATAAAGTGCAGGTTCCCGTACCTCCTGCTTCAATAAATTTTCAGGTTCTTCAAAAAGCGAAGATATTGGATTCAGAAATGTATTTTTAATGTTGTCCTCAACGCTCAGTCTATCATCTATTTGCAATAAATACTGAGGTGTTCCTCCCACCATACCATAGACCATAGCTTTGTCTCCGCTGGAAAAATTTTTGAGATACCGGCAGGTATCCGCAAAATCAAAAGGCAATATTTTCATCTGCGATGTACGCCTGCCATAAAGTGGCGCTTTATATGCCAGTACATGATCCTCCATATAAGCCATCGAAGATCCACAAAGAATCAGCATTAATTTAGAACAGTCTTTATATTTATCAATTAGAAGCTGTAAAGTAGAAGCAAGGCTTTTAGAAGCGCGGGCCACATATGGGTACTCATCGTTCACTAAAATGAGACGATTTTTTTCCGCCAGCTTAAAAACATATTCTAAGGCAGCCTGGAATGAAATAAACATCGTCTCAGCCCGAATACCCGTTCCAAATTCCATAATATTATTACTAAAATTCTCCAGATTTTGTTTGGCGTTACTCTCTACGCCCATAAAGTAGATTGCCTTTTTATCACTGATAAATTGGTTGATAAGCGCAGTTTTTCCTACACGGCGGCGACCGTAGATGACAGCAAACTCAAATTTATCAGATGTATATAATCTATTGAGGGACGCCAGTTCACGCTCTCTGCCGACAAACATAATTATACCTCCATTTAGTATAACAACACCATATCACGTTATTGCAATTTAGTCAAATACGATTTACTTATTTTAGATTTACTTATTAAACAAAGAAAGCCCTTGATCAATATCCCTTTTATTTTTATTGTAGAAAAAACGAGACTCTTTCAGAAGTCTCGCTTTGTTCATCAGTTTATACTTTAAAGTTAAATGTCTTATAATTTTACCATTTTATTTTGTCATATTTTCTTCCCAAAATCTGACTGCATTATCAAACCATCCATCTGCAACAGTTCCTTCGCCCAGTCCAAATCCATGCGGCAGTCCGTCAAAGACCTCTATCTCGGCATTTGTTCCCTGCGCCTGTATCCGCCTGATTCTCTCTTCCATTGTTCCATAATAAGCGATTCCATCATTTGTCCCAACACACGCATAGGTTGGAGGTTCAACGCCTGTCACCTCGGATAATCCCGTATATTGCATGATAACCGCACCCGGTTTCGGATAATCCGCCTCACCAAAAGCAGCAGTTCCATAGCCTCCAAGCCATGCCGCCATATTGTATATCAAAACATACCGTAAATTAAGCAGGAAGCATTTTATGAAACTTTAGGATTGAAAAAAATACCCCATGAATTTTGCGGAAGTGGTATGAGAAAGGTAATTTTATCATAACACTCCAATGTGGATGCGCCGAGTTTAGGCTAAAAAATGTCCTTACAGACATTGCCTATCCTGTTGGTAGTTACATTTCCGTTTTCAACAAAGAGTACATCTTCATGTCGATAACTTTACCATTTTTGACAGCGTTACTTCTCAATGTACCCTCATATTGGAATCCTGCTTTTTCAAGTACTCGGCAAGACGCCTCATTATATGCAAATGGCTCTGCATAAATGCGGATAATATCACTCATTTCAAAGACATATTCACAAGTTTGTATTACTGCTTCAGTCATAATACCTTTTCCCCAGTATTCCTCTGCAATATAATATCCCAGTTCTCCAGTCTGTCTATGGATATTTCCTTGACGAAAAACACCAATACTCCCCACTACCTTGTCGTCCACTGTAATAGCAAACGCAAACGTTTCATTTTCATCAGAAGAAAGCATCGCTGAAATATAGTCCACTCCATCTTGTTCTGTATAAGGATACGGCAATCCGTCCCGAAGATTATCTTGTATCTTTCTGTTGGAGAGAGCCGCTGCCAAATCTTTTGCATCTGATAATTTCCATTTTCTTATTTTACAAATCATTTTCCGTTCTCCATTTCCTTAGCAAACAAATCTTTATTCCCCATACGCTCTATAATGAGGTTTGTATTCTCATCTCTGGATTCAACAAAGATTATTTTACTCCTATTCCCTTCAAGACTTCTGTTGTTGTTTTACTTGTATTCATAAATTCCAAATCACATTTATTATATAGCAAGATCTGATTTTGTTCCAGCTTTATCAATTCATAATTTTTTCTAATTCTGTCTGTATTTTCTACTATTGATTTTTTTATAAACGGCTTATCTATGTTTTCGGCATTTTTAATGATGTTCTCCAGTGTTCCAAATGCCCTTAAAAGCGAAGCTGCTGTTTTAACGCCTATTTTTTCCACTCCTTTTATATTGTCCGCAGTATCGCCCACTAGCGATTTAAAATACGCATACTGATCAGGATAAATACCATATTTGTCAATAATATACTGAGATGAACATATCATTGTTTTTTCACCCCGATACCTTAATATTGAAACACGTTCACTAATTAGCTGAAAGAAATCGCTGTCAAAAGAACTTATAACAATATCAGTATCATCACAAAAGGATAAAGCATAACTTGTTATCATATCATCGGCTTCACAATTGGTTGTTTCTATGTATTTTATACCCAAATAATCCAAAGCCTTATAAACATCCGGTAATTGTGAAAACGGATTTTCTTCTTCATTGACCATACTATAATCAATTCTATTTGCTTTATACTCAGCATCTATTTCACAACGACTATTTTTATGTTCCCCGTCAAACACAACAAGAATATGTGTAGGCTCAACTTTTCGTATTATCTTTAGCAATGCTCCTACAAATCCAAGTGTTCCTTGTATTGCTTTTCCCTCATTATTAACAATTCTGGCCGGCATACCAAAAAACATCTGAAAAAGCAAATTGCTGCCATCAATTATCAATAACTTATCCATATATTTTTTCACCTTTCCTTTATTATTTAATTGAACATTTTACTAATAAAATATAAAATATTCGTAAGAAAATTTATCAGAACACGTAGGAGAAGCTAATGGACTATACAATACGGAAAATACAAAAACAGGAGTATCCGTTACTGGATAATTTCTTATATGAAGCAATTTTTGTTCCAGAGGGTATCGAACCTCCACCCAAAACCATTATTACATCTCCCGAATTACAGGTTTATGTTGAGCGTTTCGGGGAATTAAAGGATGATTGGGGGTTAGTGGCAGAAGTTGACAATAAGATTGTCGGGGCTGTTTGGGTACGCATTATGAACGATTACGGACATATAGATGATGAAACGCCCTCCTTGGCAATCTCCCTTTATAAAGAATACCGGGGCTTTGGTATTGGAACAGCCATGATGAAAGAAATTCTTGCTCTGCTGAAAGCACATGGGTACAGCCGAGTTTCTCTTTCCGTCCAAAAAACCAACTATGCGGCAAAGCTGTATCTAACGGTTGGTTTTGAGATTGTAAGGGAGAATGAGGAAGAATACATTATGATTTACACATTTTAATTACCAAACGGATAAAGAAAATGGAAATATGGAATTTCCGTTTTCCTCACTTTCCAATCAGAAATATCCGTCATCAGGGCAGTATTACCTGCCTCATTTCCATTGCTGCTGTCAAATCCTCCACTATGCTACCATATAAATGGAATGACTTTATATTTCACTTTCTTTTTATACTCTGCATACCCTTCCAGCCCCTTCTCAAGCACTGCTTCTTCATTGCTAATTCTCTTTGCAATAATTATAGGATATGTAAGAAAAATTACAAATGAGATAATAGAGCCAAGAACCAGCGGCATAGAAAGAAATAAAATAATCGTTACGCTGTACATAGGGTGTCGAACAACCCCATAAAGTCCGGTATCAATTACCTTTTGCCCATCCTGTACTTCTACGGTTCGTGATAAGTAAGTATTTTCCCTCAATACCTCTGCATAAAGCAGATAGGAAAGCAAAAATATAATTGCACTAACCCACAAAACCCAATCAGGCAGTACTATCCATTGAAAACGAAAATTTAAACCCGCCATAACAAATCCCATAACGAACATCAGACCACTAAGTTTTATCACAAGATTTTGCTCCGACTGCTGCTCCTTGTCTTTTAATCGTTTTTTCAACAGTTTCGGATTTTTAATCATCATTGCAATTCCACCAAAAAGCATTGGGATAAACAATATCCCCATAAATAGCCATGCGTTCCAATAATCAAATGTCCCCGCAGGTAAAAATATTAGCATTCCTATAACAACTACACCAAGAACAAATTTCAATATCGCTTGATAAAACAACTCTTTTGTCATATAAACTCTCTTCCTATAGTTTCTAAATTGACGAATTAAAACAGCACTTCGGTAAGTTTGCCTACCTCCAATGCAACCGCAAAACATCAATAATACTTTTTCGATTATTTGACCTATATTCCTTATCCTCCGTTCCCGGCAATCTGCATTTTTTCCAATTTGCTTTCTTTCGCATTATTTTTCTGATTATACCACTTTTTAACTGCATTTACTATTATCAAATACAGGGCATAACAACCGCAACGCACCCCAGTTAATCAGCTTCTGCACTTCCATATCAGTCATATCCTATCAATCTCCCTGCTCAATTATAAGTTGGGCATATACATGAAAGCAAGGAAGTTGCCAGAGAATTTTTTAAATGATACGGAACGCTTCTCGCCAGAGGAAGAACATCAACGGGTGATTGCAGCACTCTCAAAGGACTTAGACGCTGTTAAACAAAGTATTCTTGATGACAGTAAAATAGTTAAAAAAGTGATTAGCGGTATATTTGTCAAATCCCCAAAATGATTGAGAAAAATTTTGAGAAAAAAGTATTGACTCCCACGTAACGTAATACTGTATTCTTTTCTCATAGGAGCAGAATAGATATAAGCCGGCAATCTTTGTCTTGCTTCTTCACAAATTTAAGGAGCTGATATGAATGCGAACCATAAACCAAGTTGCAGAATTAACAGGTATAAGCACTCGTACATTACAATACTATGACGAGATTGGACTATTAAAGCCAAGTGAACTGACTGAGTCCGGCTATCGTCTATATGATGATGAAGCCTTGCAAAAGCTACAACAAATCCTGTTTTTTAAGGAATTGGGCTTTAAGCTAAAAGAAATTAAAGAAATTCTGCAAAAAACAGATTTTGATAGAATTGAGGCTTTCAAAAGGCAAAAAGAGTTACTTCTGCTAAAACGTAATCGGACAGACAGACTTATACAGCTTCTTAGCCGTTTAGAAAAAGGAGAACAATGTATGAGTTTTAAAGAATTTGATTTGTCCGACTATATCAATGCATTGGAAGATTTTAAGTCCAATCAGACCGAGGAAGTTATTAAACACTGGGGAAGTATCGCAAATTTTGATATGTTCATTCAAAAGATCAAAAGTGATGAATCCGAAGTAGCGAAACTCGCCATCAGGCAGTTTGGCAGTATTGAAAAATACACCGAAGCCATGAAACATAATCTAGAGCATTTCTCTGAACTCATGGAAACACAATTAACGGAAGAAGTGAAAGAAATCGGAAAACAATCTGATATACTGTATGGCAAACTAACCGCTGATTTGTCAGAAAATGTTTCCTCCTCTAAAATACAGTCCATTGTTCAGGAAATATGGCAGTTTATACAGGAAAACAGCACTAACATATCCATATCCTGTAGTAAACCCTATATGGATATGCTTATCAACGCATACTCAAACGATTATATAAAAAGCATAACTGATAGCAAATATGGAAAAGGTGCCTCTGATTATATCGTCAAAGCGTTCCGTTATTACTCGGAAAATAACATTCCCGAAAATAATTAAAGCTATTTTAGCGCCAAACGTCATAAAACAATCCTAGAAATGCCCATTTTCTTTCCTTTCTCTTCCCCATAGCCTTTTCTGAAGAAAAAAGAAAAGGAAGAGGAGCGGCAGCAGACTTACTTTTCTATTTAGGCATAGGAAATATCATATATTTTGCTTGTTTCAGAGGGGAATGATGAGGGATAGGGAAAGGAAAAAAGAGGACCTTGTAAAAATGCATCTTACAAGGTCCTGAATTTAGCTTTTTTCGATTGTTTCTGGTGTCCCAGCAAAATTTAAAATCTGCAACTGGTAAAAAATTTATCTGTAAAAATAGAGGCTGTAAAAAATCTTGTGTCTATGGGGAAATAATCTTTCCTAATATGAATCAGATATGTAGAAATT
>DKUR01000030.1 GCA_002490775.1 Lachnospiraceae bacterium UBA7199
ATAGAAAAATATTCATTAAATAATAGACCAGTTGAAACTTTATTTAATAATTCAAATATATCTGTCTTAGAACAGGATTATAATTTCGTCTTTCACAGTTATCTTAGATATTTGCAGGCAAATGAGAGTGATGCTGCTAAAGCAGGAACTGAAGCAACGGCAATTGCTGCACTTGCTATTGATCTTTTGGAAAGTGAAAGTGTAGCGGACACTAGAATGATTGGAAACATTTATGAGAAGGTTGGCAAGCAAATGAATTTAACGGAGGACGAGTTTGGAGATCTTTTTAGTGACAGGTAAGAAATTTGATGAAAGAGGTTAGTATATGAATGATACAATAAACCGATATCTATCAATTCTTTGTTATCCCTTTGCTTCGCTGGATTTCTTTATGGAGGATTACTTTGAGGAAATTGCATCAAATCAAAATGGATGCAAAAAGATAGAGGATAGACTGCGAGAGGATGCGGTACGGCATGTTCAGAGAAGTGGTATAGTGTATTCTTATGATGAAATATATTTATATCTGGATAAATGTTATTTATATGCATTGCACACTCATAAATATAGAAGTGCATTAGAATTGTATTTGGATTTGTTAAGTAAAATCATGTGTTCTATGATATCTCAAAGAGATGGTAAAATTGTCTTTAAATACTGGGAGAATAAAAATGATGATGATTTTTTGGACGGATTTGGAGATGCTAATAAAATCTTTATATTTCACAGCTTGATTATGCATATACCGTTGGACTTTATAGTGATGTATTATTTAACACAAAATCCGCATAATGATATTTGGAGTCTTGATAATTACTATGGTCAGATAGAAGTGGCAGATCAGCAGCTTGCGGGTCTATTGAAAGCAGGAGTAGCGGAAAACCATTTGCATAAAGGTGTGTCAGTATCTTTTTTTGAGATATGGGATGTTTTTATGCGGCCCGTAAGTAGTTATTCTATAAAAGTGTTTGAAAGTATAAAATTAGAATGGAGAGATCCGCAATACAAGGAAAGTGAGTTATTGTTTTATATTTTGGTTGCAGCACTTGCTCGCATATGGATTGCTATGGCTTTGCGGAGATATTCTGATAGAGGGGTGGAATTAAATGATGAAGAGGCAGAACTTATTAAGCTAATCCAATATTTTGAAGATGGGAGGCAGTTGAGAGACTGGTACAGGGATAAATGGGGAAATGCGTCAGAAAAGGATGCTTTGCATGGCGTATTGCTTTTTTGTCAGAATCAGTGGGATACGCTTTTACAAATGCTTCCTCAGCAACAGGAGGATAGGACAATTGTGCAGGCGATATTTGATGTACCAGCACATTTACATACTTTGGATGAAAATATTTTCCTGTTCTATGGAATGCAGTATATGAATTCGTGTAGAGAACAGTGTTCAATGTCAAGGAAAAATATCTTTCTGGGAATTAGGATAGAGAGATGCCTTTTACAGTATTTACGAGTAAAAAATCATATGTTTGGATGCACAGTTCAGAAAAAATCTATACGGGGGTTGGATTTTTTTCAGAAAGAATATTATGAGAAGGATTCCAAATTAAACAAACTGAGTTGTTTTCTTGCTGGCAGCATATCAAGGCTGAAAAATATGACGATATATTGGGAACAAGCAATGCGGAAACAGTTCCAGAATATAGATCTAAAAAAAATTGAATTTAGAATGTCTATTGATGACAAAGAAAGTGGACTGCGTAGAGATGTGTATAGTTTCTTGGAAGCGTATAGGAATATTATCAGAGCAGATTATTGTAAAAAGCAAAATGGAATCTATATTGTCCAGCGTTCTTTCCCAAGAGTCGGATTAGTTTTTCATCTTTTAAAGAAAAAGGATGAGACAATTCCTGAAAAATGTATTCTGGATGGCATGGACGATAAGGAAAAATTGCAGTTCGGAATTATAGAAGAAAAATATTGTAGACAAATTGAAAGTATACGCAAGCTTCGGGACGAAGTGCCGGGATTAGATTGCTATATCGTGGGAATTGATGCTGCCAGTCTTGAAAATGCTACTCCAGTATGGGTTTTTGTCAAGGCTTACAGTATAGCAAGAGATAGTTTATTAGAACAGGTGGGATATGCGAATGAGGGAAATCGGAGTTTGCGGTTTACTTTTCATGCAGGAGAAGATTTTCGACATATTTTGTCAGGATTAAGACGTGTGGATGAGGCGATTACATTTTTAAAGTTCCATGCAGGTGATCGAATTGGGCATGGAACGGCGTTGGGGACCTTACCAGAGCGATGGAAACAGAATAATCCTTTTGTGGTATTGCCTAGGATAGAGGCGTTGGAAAATTATATATGGGCATATTATCTTCTAAGCCAGGATGTATTTCACTTTAATTCCACTTTAATGGCTTATATTGAAGATCGGGTGCATAGCTTGGCAAGAGAAATTTATGGAAGCTCTCAAGGGATATCCATACAGGTTCTTATGGAAGGATATTTGAGAATGTTTGAAGAATCAACAGAAATAAGTGACCTTTGCAAAGCGGCAAATGATGTAGGATTTTGCAAACAAGTTCGGGAAGAAAAATGTAATGAGATCTTATGGAATGGAGAAAAAATAGCATTTGCAAGGCATTGTAGAAAGTTTTTGGTACAGATGGAACAGCCTATAAACTATGAGGTAACAGAGCAGGATATTCAAATTACGGAAACACTACAAAATTTGTTGTGTCAAAAATTAAGCAGAAATGGGATTGTGGTGGAGATTAATCCTTCTTCTAATGTTGCTATAGGAGAGATAGATAAAATTATAGACAACCAAATCTATCGTTTGAATAGGCCAAACAAAGAAAATAATGTGATGGTTTGTATTAATTCGGACGATCCAACAGTGTTCCATACTAATGTTTCTAATGAGTTAGCCTATATTTATTATGGAATGCTTTATAATTCTGTCAGCAGAGAATGCGCATTGGCATGGATTGACAAGGTAAGGGAATGTGGAATTAAATCCTCCTTTTTGCAGGGGGAGAAAACAGATCAGCAAATATATGACCACTTGGAGCAGATGCTTCAAATGATATGAGAAGTGATTGATTATCGCTCATAGACGCAGACGATCAATTGCCTTCTGAGGAACTGTATTTACCCAATTGATAAATTTCTGTACTGCCACCCTTATTTCCTGTCGGGAATGGAAGAATACATTATTGATCACGGGGTCTTTCAGCCAGCCCCAAAGTTCCTCAATCTTATTCAGATTAGGGCTGTATGGCGGTAAAAAAACAAGTTCCAGTCGTTCCCTGTTTTCTTCAGGGAAACTCCGCAGTAACTTTGCATGATGGATTCTGGCATTATCAAGAATCATAACTGCTTTTCCGTCAGGATATTGTTCCAAAACATTTTTCAGAAAATGGTAACTATTCAGCACCCCGTTTAGGGTACATTAATTTTTGGTCAGAACGGAGAAAATAAATTTTCTGTTTTACTATTGTTTTTTTGCGAAAAGTGGATAACTCTTCGATATAACTGCCAAGTGCTCATGACCTGTGGATTACTAAACCACAAATCCCTGATTACAGCCAGACAATGTACTATTTGTGGATTTTATCTGAGAGTTATCGGCACATAATCCCTGTTTTTTTTCTGGTTATCCACCGTCATTTTGACAGTACATCAAAATAATACGATTCGCTTTTTGGCTCATTTTCCGTTAAAATAGAAGTATCAAATTTTATCGGAAGAAGGTGGCCTGATTGACAAACGATGAACTGATTAAACAGTTATTACAACAAAATGAAACATTATCAGCAACAGTCGCTGCTCAGACTCAGTTGATTGCCCAACTCAAGCAGACCATACAGGAACTGAAGGAACAGCTTAACAAAAATTCCCAAAACAGTTCCAAACCGCCATCCAGCGATGGCTTTAAAAAGCCCGCCCCAAAGAGCCTCCGGAAGCCATCCGGAAAAAAGGCTGGCGGGCAGAGCGGGCACCAGGGGACACATCTGGCAGTAGTAACGGCTCCGGATGAAATTGTCAGGCATATGCCGTCCTCATGCGAAGGATGCCCGCACTGTCAGATGTGCAAAGACACCGCATGCATTGCAGAAAAACGCCATGTGATTGATGCGGTTGTCACAGTCAATGTAACAGAACATCAGTCACTGGAACTTCCGATCTATATGCTGCATGGGGACACCCGCAGAGGAGGGTTTCCTTCTGATGTAAAAGCAGCCGTACAGTATGGCCAAAACCTGCAGGCATTGTCGGTGGCATTAAATACCGTGGGTGCAGTCAGCGTCAAACGCACCCATGAGATTCTTTCCGGAGTATTTAACATTCCGATCGCAACAGGAACGATCAGCAGCATGGTGAAAAAATGCGCTGACAGTCTGGATGAGACAGTATGTAAGATCAAGGATAAGATGATCGGTTCCGCTCCTGGACATTTCGATGAGACCGGAACCAGAGTGGATAAAAAACTCTGGTGGGTACATGATGCCTCAAACTGTGAATACACCTATCTTGATATCAGTCCCAAACGTGGAACTGCCGGCATGGAGCAATGCGGTGTCCTCCCGGAATTCAAAGGGACTGCCATGCATGACTGCCGGGCTTCCTACTGGAACTACCCGGATATACAGCATGCAGTCTGCTGTGCCCATCTTCTCCGTGAGCTGACCGGGATAAGTGAAAACCATCCCGGCCAGAAATGGGCATCTGGATTTATAAACCTTTTACTGGAAATGAAAAAGGTCAAAGAGAAAACTGTAGAGAAGGGCAAAGACTTTCTGAGCTATTATCACTGTCATAAGTTCGATAAGAAGTATGATGAACTCCTCGAACTGGCAAGGAAAGAAAATCCTCTTCCGGAAACCGCAAAGAAAAAACGTGGACGGAAGAAAAAAGGGAAAATCCTTGCCCTGGTAGAACGCCTTACGAAATACAAGGGATCAGTCTGCCTTTTTATCCATGACTTCATGGTTCCGTTTGATAACAACCAGGCGGAGCGTGATCTTCGGGTGATAAAGGTTAAAACGAAAGTATCCGGATGCTTCCGAACCGAAGAAGGTGCCAGAGATTATCTGAAAATCATGTCCTATGTTGGCACGGCACATAAGCAGGGGTACAATGCTTATGAAGCAATCAAAAATGCAATTTCAGGTCATCCGGATTTCATCTTTGAATAAGGGTGGTTCTGAATAGTTACGAAAATTGTTATAATTTAGCGTAAATGAAGCCATATTTTAAGAGAGCAAGAGCAAAATGTAGCCGAAAGGCTACAAAATAAGGGCAAAGGGCAGCCATAAAAGGCTGCATGATAAGGGGCAGGCATTAAAACCTGTATAATAAGAGCAAAAAGCAGCCGAAAGGCTGCAAATAAGGGCGTAAATGTAGCCGTCTGTTTTGAGACTGACATATCGGGTTTCAGGCAGGCGGCTTTCTTTATGTCCTAAAAAGACCTGTTTGGGAGACAGCTTCGGAGGAGTCCGGGGAGTTTCAGGCAGCAATTTCCGGGGAGGGCGCAAGCCCTTCCCTAAGCCCTCGGCGTTTGAGAGCGAAATACACCCTCTGCACAAACCTTCGGTTTATGCTCCGGGGATTTCGCCCTGCCGGGGGCAAATTTGCGCCTGCGCAAATTTACAGTCCGAAAGAGCCGGACTGTATTTATCCATGCCGCCACAAAAGGCAGGCGCATGGATGCTGTTGCTGTGGGCGGCTACATTTTTGAGCAAATGTGCAGCAACATTGACGGGACTTCGCAGAAGTCCCCCTGCGGCTGTCAG
Source organism: Lachnospiraceae bacterium UBA7199 (assembly GCA_002490775.1). Classification (GTDB taxonomy): domain Bacteria; phylum Bacillota; class Clostridia; order Lachnospirales; family Lachnospiraceae; genus Suilimivivens. The sequence goes on from DKUR01000030.1 coordinate 5,760, forward strand.
AAATGGACAGCCGTGAACTGCCCGGATATGGGCAGCGGTTCGTAGTAAGCCGCCATATGGCGGCTGCTCATATAAAAGCGACGGCATTAGATTATCCGCCAAAGGAAAGGAGAAAGGCATTTGTGAAAAGAAATTCATTTATAGAAATGGCAAAGCTGCATAACCTGTCGGGGCGCATCACTTATATTTCAAGCCGCGCCAAGCAGGAACACTTGTATGAAGTCTATGCAACGGAGCCGGACAGGGCATTCTGGCGGGAGCTTGCCAAATGTAATCAGGAAGAATTTGAAAAAAGTGGCACAAACGGGAAATGTATTGAGGCAAGGGAGCTGATGATCGCCCTGCCGGAGAGTTTTATAAACTATGACCATGACTATCTTTTGAAAAAGATGGTGGACGAATTTAAGGAAAAGTACGGCGTGGAGTGCTTTGCCGCACTCCACCACAATAAACGGAAAACAAACCTGCATATCCACATGATATTTGCGGAGAGAAAGCGGTTAGAGCAGCCGACAGAAAAGACTGCTACCCGGAATATGTTTTATGACGAGCATGGACGCCATGTGCGGACAAAAAAAGAGATTCTTGATGATGACGGAAATATCCGTAAGGGTTGTAAAATCGTCAAAAAAGGCGAAGTATATGAGCGTAAGATTTTTACCACAAAGGACGGACGCTTCAAGCAGGAATCATTTTTAGATGAGGCAAAAGTATTTTATACGGATTTAATCAACCAGATGGTGCTTGATGATAAGGACAGACTCAGTATTTTTGATAAAAACGGTCCGTACCTTGCGACAAAAAAAGTCGGTAAAAATAACCCAAAAGCGGAGGAAATAAAGGCGGACAATGAAATACGCATGGAGTGGAACAGGGAGGTTGACCGTGCGATTGTAAGCGGTGTACCCGAAGCGGAGATTTTGGAGATAAAGAAAACAGAGATTACGGACAGGGTAAAGGAATCCGTAGAGCGGAACGGGAAAAAGCCGGAGCTGTTCGGGGATATTGTTAGGGCGGCGATTTTGTTATTAGAGCGTCTGATTGCGAAGGTTATGCAGAAAGTAATGGAGATGACGGAGAAAGCGATCAGTAAAGCTGCCGGTATCGAGGAAACGCCAAAGGAAATGCAAAAAGAATTGGCAAGCCATATCCAAGCCGAAGATGAGCCGACACATCAGCCGGAGATAAAGAAGATACCGTTTCCATTCGACCATTATCGGAAATCGGAAAATCAGAATCAGACGGAACAGCCACAGCAAAAAGGCATAGTAGCAGACAAAAAAACCGTTATCGGACAGACAAAAGCAGGGCAAAAATCTGTTCCTGCCGAAACAAAGCAGCCGGAAACTGAAAGACTGCCACAGCCAAAACCTTCCGTACTGGCGGCTAAATATCCCCGCCTGAAAGAGATTGAGGACAAACTAAAAGACCAGAACAAGGCAATTTTTGAACGGGAACAAAAGCGGGATGAACTGAAAAAGGAATTGTCCGAATGTACGGGCATTTTCAAAGGCGGCAGGCGTAAGGAGTTACAGCAGGAGATTGACAGAGCTGATAAGCAGATTTCCAATATGAAAAAGCATCTTTCCTCTATCGTGAGGGAATATAAATTTGATTCCGTTCAGGCATTTAATAAGGAATTTAATGCAGCCAAGAAAGAATATTTTGATTATCAGGCGGCTCGTGCAGAGTGGAAGAAAATCTACGGAGAAAAAATGGCAGATTCCATAAGTGTCAGAGACAGGCTCAGGCAAAAAGAGCAGATTGTAAAAGAAAGAGAAGTGGTTAGGACGCATCAGACAAGGCAGAAAGATAAGGGGGCAAGATAGCAAAAAACGGAGAAAAATTTTTATCCGACGGCCAGTCTATTGATTTTCAAAAGAACATCCTGAATGAAGTATCATTTTTTCTAATTCCTTCGCTGCAATGCTTAAAGGAAGTTCCTTATTCCTGATCAGACATATGGAACGTGGCGGAATTTCCTGTATAAGCTTCAGTCTGTGGATGCCAGTGTTTTCATTTGTATCTGACAAAAAATCTTCTGGAACAAACCCTATGCCGAGATTATTTCTTACCATGGGCAGTATCTGGTCAGCTGTAGCGGCTTCGATATCAGGGCGGATTGTCAGACCGTACCGGGCAAATAATTCTGTATAGAATGCATATGTTTTTGTACCGGCACTCAGACAGATTAAGGGAATCTCTGTTATGTCGGAAAAGGAAAGTGTGGAGGTAAGCAGGCTGGTGTAAGCATCGCCACAGACGGCACATTCCTGAAATTCACGGATTTTCGCAATATGAATTTTATCCGAATTGTCTAACGGAGTTGTAACAACCGCAATGTCTGCCAACCCGTCCCGCAAGGCGAAGATTGCCTGCGGCGTGGAATGGTTTGATATTTTCACCTGAACGCCGGGGTACATACGGCGATATCTGTTCAGAATTGGTAAAAGCAGGCATCGAAGCGCAACCTCGCTTGCAGCGATGGAAACAATTCCTTTTTGAAGCCCCTTGCTGTGTTCCAGTTCTTCTTCCCCTGCCTGAATGTTTTCCACTGCAATTTTTACATGGGCATACAGCTTGTCGCCTTCCGGCGTCAGAACAACGCCGTTATGAGAACGTACAAACAATGAGCAGCCAAGAGCCTGTTCAAGTGTCTTGATCACCCTTGTCACATTCGGCTGGTTGTTTGCCAGTTCTTTAGCCGCCTGTGTAATATTCCCACATTTGGCAACATAATAAAAGATACGGTAATAATCATAAGAAATATTCACTATGCATCCCCTGCTTCATATCAATTTTATATTGATTCCATATGTATAATACATTTTACACATCAATACAGACAAATTATAATGAAAATCGGCACATATGTCAATCCATCCTGAAAAAAGTCGAAGAATATAGTTACAGTTCGGCAAGGCTGAACTGTAACAGAATATGAAACGATAGGGAATTAGTGCCAAATATATATTAGAGAAAGGGAATTGTTATGAAAGCATATAAGAGCATGAGCCGGGAGGAACTGCTAACGCTGAAAGCAAGTCTGGACGAGCAGTTTAAAACAGAGGAAGCTAAGGGGCTTTCGTTTAATATGGCAAGAGGAAAGCCGGGCGCATCGCAGCTGGCGCTGTCTATGCCAATGCTGGATATTATTAACAGTCAGGCGGATATGAATACTCTGCTGGGAAACGATACCAGAAATTATGGGGACTGGGATGGCATCGGCGAATGCAGGCGTTTACTGGCAGATATGATGGGCGTCAAAAAAGACAATGTAATCGTATGCGGTAATTCCAGCCTGAATATCATGTATGACACAGTGGTACGTTCTATGGTAAAAGGTGTCAATGGTTCTACGCCTTGGTGTCAGTTGGAGAAGGTAAAGTTTTTGTGCCCTGTACCGGGATATGACAGACATTTCAGAATTACAGAAACATTTGGCATTGAAATGGTTAATATTCCGCTTTATGAAGACGGACCAGATATGGATCTAGTGGAGCAGTATGTGAATAATGACGAAGCGGTCAAAGGAATCTGGTGCGTGCCGAAATATTCTAATCCGACGGGAACGACTTATTCGGATGAAGTGGTGCGGCGCTTAGCGAATCTCAAGCCAAAAGCAGAGGATTTCCGGATTTTCTGGGACAATGCGTACTGTATTCATCATCTTTATGATGATATTCACGATGAAATATTAAATATTCTGGATGAGTGTGAAAAAGCTGGAAATCCCAATATGGTATATATCTTTGCATCAACTTCCAAGATAAGCTTTCCGGGATCCGGCGTATCGGCAATTGCCACTTCCAAGGAAAATATGGATTTTATTCAGAAGTATATGGGAGTGCAGACAATCGGTCATGACAAAATCAATCAGTTGCGCCACGCACGGTTTTTCCAAAATATAGATGGACTAAATGCGCATATGAAAAAACATGCTGCGCTTCTTCGCCCGAAATTCGAGGCTGTGTTAAGTACATTGGACAAAGAGCTTACCGGAGCTGAAATCGGCAGCTGGATTAAGCCAAGGGGCGGATATTTCATTTCATTCAATGCATTGCCGGGATGTGCAAAAGCCATTGTTGCAAAATGTAAATCACTGGGCGTTGTGCTGACGGATGCAGGTGCAACTTATCCATACGGAATTGATCCGGATGATTCCAATATCCGTATCGCTCCGTCATTCCCGACACCGGAGGAACTGAAGGATGCAACAAGAATGTTTGTACTCTGTGTGAAACTTGTTTCTGTGGATAAGCTTTTAAATGAGATTTAGGGACAAAAAAGCCAATGAATGGAATACAGATGCCATTACGTTTGAGGTATCTCCTACTCCATATCAATTTAATATTGAGTTTATATGTATAATACATTTTACATATCTGCAAAGACAAATTATAATGAAAATCGGAACGGATGATAATCCGTCCTGAACAAAAAAGTGTTTTGAACAGCTTTTTAGGCTGACAGGCACGGAAAGGGATGATAAAAATTATGGAACATATGGTAATCTGTATCGGCAGACAGTATGGAAGCGGGGGACGGGAAATCGGGGAACGGCTTGCGCAGAAGCTTGGCATCAACTGCTATGATAAGCTGCTGATCAAAAAAGCCGCCGAAATCTCCGGGTTAAACGAGGAATATATCAGCAGGGAAGAAGAAAAACCTGCCAATCCACTCTGGCTTCTCAGCGGAAACATATTTGCGGACACGGCGGGAATTGGGGCAGCATTTTATTCCGGCAACGAAATGATATATAATGCAGAAAAAGCGGCGATTGAACAGATCTCCGGACAGGAATCCTGCGTCATCATCGGGAGGAGCGCATCGCAGATCCTGCGGGACAAAGGCTGTTTTTCCGTGTTTATCTACGCGGACATATATGACCGTCTTGCCCGGGTATCCGCCCGCAACGGCATTGACGAAAAAGAGGCGTCCGAAAGAATCCGCAAGATTGATAAAATGCGCCAGCGCTACTTTGACGCCTATTCCGCGACGGGATGGGGAAAGGCGGAAAGCTATGACATGCTCCTTTCCAGCAGCCGGTTCGGCGTGGAATTCTGTACGGAGCTGATTATGAACGCCCTTTCCATGACGAAAGGAGGTGTTTCCCATGAATAAAGATCTGACTGTAGGAAAACCGGAAACCGTTTTATGGAAATTCTGCCTTCCGCTGTTTGGCAGCATTATCTTTCAGCAGCTTTACAACATAGCAGACAGCTTTGTGGCTGGAAAATTTGTGGGGGAGGACGCCCTTGCCGCCGTGGGGAACAGCTACGAGATCACGCTGATCTTCATCGCCTTCGCTTTTGGCTGCAATATCGGCTGCTCTGTGATCGTCTCCCAATTTTTCGGGGCGAAAAATTACCGCGACTTAAAGACTTCCGTGTACACAACCCTGATTGCCAGCGGCGTCCTGTGCGTTCTGCTGATGGCGGCGGGACTCGGGTTCTGCGAATCGCTGCTTCGACTGATCAACACGCCGGATAATGTAATGGCGGATTCCATGCTGTACTTAAGAATCTACTGTCTCGGACTGCCTTTCGTGTTCTACTACAATGTAGCAACGGGCATTTTCTCCGCGCTTGGGGATTCCAAGACGCCGTTTATCTTTCTGGCGGCATCTTCCACAAGCAACATCGGCATGGATATCCTGTTTGTGACCGCATTCAAAATGGGGGTTGCGGGTGTGGCGTGGGCGACTTTCCTGTGTCAGGGAGTCAGCTGTATCCTCGCGCTTGTGTTCGTCTTTAAAAGGTTTGCAACAATCCATACCGAGGGACACGTCCCCGTATTTTCCTTAAAGCTGCTTGGGAAGATATCCGTGGTCGCCGTTCCGAGCATCTTACAGCAGAGTTTTATCTCTGTAGGAAATATCATCATTCAGGGCGTGATCAACTCCTTCGGTTCCAGCGTTATGGCAGGATACTCCGCTTCCATCAAGCTGAATAATCTGGTCATCACCTCCCTGACAACGCTTGGAAACGGCGTATCAAACTATACGGCCCAGAACATGGGTGCAGAAAAGCCGGAGCGTGTCCGTTCCGGGTTCAGGGCCGGCGTGAAACTGGTGTGGACGCTGTGCCTGCCGCTGTTTTTACTGTACTTCTTTGCCGGGAGATGGCTTGTCGCCATCTTCTTAAAAGAGCCCACCGGGACGGCGATGAGCGTAGGTATCGAGATTTTAAGAATCCTCGCCCCATTCTACTTCGTGGTTTCCGCGAAGCTGGTTGCGGATGGTATCCTGCGTGGTTCCGGCATGATGGGAAAATTCATGGTCGCAACCTTTACGGATCTAATCCTGCGCGTTATCCTTGCCTCCGTCTTATCAAAAACGGCACTCGGAACGACCGGTATCTGGCTGGCATGGCCTGTGGGCTGGACAATCGCGACGGTCTGCTCGATCGCGTTTTACCGTACAGGAGTATGGTTTCATAAAAAAGACAGCGCAGCGCCTGTAAAATCAGACTGTCAACACAGCACATGCGCATAAAACCTTTCACAGGTAAGCAATCTATTATCATAAAAGAAAAGAGGAAAAAGAAAATGGCAGAAATCAATTTAAGCAAGTATGGCATTAACGGAACGACAGAAATTATACACAATCCTTCCTATGAATTCTTATTTGAAGAAGAGACAAAATCCGGTCTGACCGGCTACGAAAAAGGTCAGGTAAGCGAACTTGGCGCAGTCAATGTAATGACCGGTATTTACACAGGACGTTCGCCGAAAGACAAGTATATCGTAATGGATGAAAATTCAAAGGATACCGTATGGTGGACATCTGATGAATACAAAAATGACAATCATCCGGCTACGGAGGAGACATGGAAAGCCGTAAAGAATATTGCATTGAAAGAATTGTCCAATAAGCGGCTTTTCGTAGTAGATGCATTCTGTGGCGCAAATAAAGACACCCGTATGGCTATCCGGTTCATCGTCGAAGTAGCATGGCAGGCTCATTTTGTCAAGAATATGTTCATCCAGCCTTCCGAGGAAGAACTTGCGGTTTTTGAGCCGGATTTTGTTGTATACACAGCTTCCAAGGCAAAGGTAGAAAATTATAAAGAGTTAGGCTTAAATTCCGAGACAGCCGTAATATTCAATATTACCAGCCGTGAGCAGGTTATCCTTAATACATGGTATGGCGGAGAAATGAAGAAAGGCATGTTTTCTATGATGAACTACTATCTGCCTTTGAAGGGGATTGCCTCCATGCACTGCTCTGCCAATACAGATATGGATGGTAAAAACACGGCAATCTTTTTTGGACTTTCCGGCACAGGCAAGACAACCCTGTCAACCGATCCTAAGCGTCTGCTGATCGGTGATGATGAGCATGGATGGGATGATAATGGCATATTTAACTTTGAAGGCGGCTGCTATGCTAAGGTTATTAACCTTGACAAAGATTCTGAGCCTGATATTTACAATGCAATCAAACGCAATGCGCTTTTGGAAAATGTGACACTGGACGCGGAAGGGAAAATTGATTTTAATGATAAGAGCGTAACGGAAAACACCCGTGTATCTTATCCGATTCATCACATCAAAAATATTGTCCGCCTGGTATCTTCCGCACCCGCGGCCAAAAATGTAATCTTCCTGTCGGCAGACGCATTCGGCGTACTTCCTCCGGTATCTATTCTGACGCCCGAACAGACACAGTACTATTTCCTTTCAGGGTTTACCGCAAAGCTTGCCGGTACAGAACGCGGCATTACCGAGCCTACACCCACGTTCTCAGCCTGCTTCGGACAGGCATTTCTGGAACTGCATCCTACAAAATATGGGGAAGAACTGGTTAAAAAGATGAAAGCAAACGGTGCAAAGGCATATCTTGTAAATACTGGCTGGAACGGGACAGGGAAGCGCATCACAATCAAAGATACCCGCGGCATCATTGATGCAATTCTGAACGGTGATATCTTGAATGCACCTACAAAGAAAATTCCTTACTTCAATTTTGAAGTTCCTACAGAACTTCCCGGTGTAGATACAGATATCCTTGATCCTCGTGATACCTATGCAGATGCCTCCGATTGGGAGAACAAAGCAAAGGATCTTGCCGGAAGATTTATTAAGAACTTTGCAAAATATGAGGGTAATGATGCAGGCAGGAGTTTGGTGAAATCCGGTCCTCAGTTATAAAATCAAGCTACTTACAAGGAAGAGACCTCCTTCAGACTGGGGAGGCCGCTTCTTTGTGTGGTTTTACAAAGCGGATAACGTCTGATATGATAATCTGCCTGACTGTTGCCTGTTTTATAACGCAGAATAAGACGGAACAGTCACAACAGAAAAATGCTGTATAAGTCAAATAATCAGTTATTGAATGAAAATCCTAATCCCCCAGAAAGATAAAGGAGCAAGGTAGCGGAGAATGTGCAGATATGGACATGGAAAAGCAGTAAAGCTGATAAAACAGCAATAGTTGGTATTATATAGCTTTGGGATTTATAAGGTACGTTTAGG
>DKUR01000015.1:0-925 GCA_002490775.1 Lachnospiraceae bacterium UBA7199
GTGTTCCCATTTTTTCCAATATCATTAGCTATATTATGAAAAATTGCACCATTATCAATTATATTAATTTGATCTCTGCGTGCTGCCACTTTTTCATCTTTTGCAACAAATAAATCAACGAAATCTTTTCCAATGACTTCCTTGCTACTAAATCCATATAAAGATTCACATTGTCCCATCCACAATTTAATTATACAGTTCCTATCACTTGCCCAAACAGTGAATGGGGAATTGTCAAGTATCTCCAATTTCATTTGATCTTCATATGTAAAAGCTCTTTTAGATTCCAGCTCTTTTATGTAAGCAATTAACTCTTCTTTTGTCATGTCTTCATAGCTCAAAAAACTCCCCTCCCTTGTTTTGGTAAAATAAATTATGGATGTAAATATGGATACGGTTCACATGCCCCTAATTCCTTATATAATTTTCGGACAGCAGCACATTTTATAGAATTTTGACCATCAAGTTTACCTGTTTCATTTACAGTTTCTCCCAAACAATATCCTCCACAATGAAGCTTTGCAGGACAGTTTTTACAATGCTCTATTTCTGTTGAACGCCTATTGTTTAGGTTTTTAATTTTATTTTCATACAAATTAAAAGATTTAGTTTTATTATCCCATTTCCCAACTATAAAAGGATCCATGTGATATGGTTCTGCGCCTAATACAACCATATCACAAGCAGAAATATATCCATCAGGTGTAAGGTGCGGGGCACTTAATGGTGTACAGCAACGACAATGGTAGGAAGATTCGCCATCAAAATTAATTGTAAGAAAACTCCCCCAAAAAACACCTTTTGCTTTAGCATATTTGTAAGTAACCAAATAATTATCGATGTAGGAATCCATTTTAAAGCTATATGATTGTTTCTTTTTTTCATCTATGCATACCGGGATTTTTCCAACGCTATAAAAGAGAGG
>DKUR01000015.1:1181-6137 GCA_002490775.1 Lachnospiraceae bacterium UBA7199
GAAGAACGATGCTCAAATACATCACTATAGAGTGGATTTAACGGTCGATTATGTGCCTGTATATCTGGCATACCATCGAATGACATCCACATAATATTAAAGTTGTTTAAGGCCCATTCACGTATATCTTTTGTGAAAATCCCATTTGTTTGGATTTCAACAGTAACATTTTCGCCTCTATTTGGGTGTGATTTTGCATATTCTGTAATTTTTTTGAGAAGTTCAAATTCCTGTGTAGGTTCCCCGGGTCCATAAAATCTTATATGCCTACTATCATTTTTCTCAAAATACCAATCAATTCCAGCTTTTGCAATTTCAAAAGGAAGTGTATGTTCCCTGATTTCATTTCTGGTTTTGGCATTGTAACAGTATATACAACATAAATTACATTTTGTTGTTAAGAAAAATGACAACATTTTTTTATTGCAATGTGGCATCTTTTCCTCCTTTTGTAGTTAAATGGATTTTGTTATCATTTGGGAATATAAATGCTTGTTCATAATATACATTTAATACTTTAGCTATCAAAAATATCTCATTAAGAGAAATGGTATTTCTCTTCAATTTCTTATTAAAATTTTGTGGTGTCTGACCAATATGCCTACATAGTTCGGCTAAACTAATATTTTTTTGCTTGCATAACTGTCTTATCATATCTGATGCTGTCATAAATTACCTCAGCTTAGTATTTAATTATAAACCATATGGTTTATAGTGCAATATGGTGACACCATACTTGTCGGATTGTGAAAAAACTACTAGAACATTGTCAAAACGCAAACTATAGCCATCTTATATCAAATTTCAAAATATAATCCCCTTATGGCATCAGATATTTCATATTCATGCTATAGGGGATTATAATGACGGCCTATTGCTTGATCATTTCTGGAAAGAACTTCTCCAGAATGTCGATACTGTCCTTGGGTGTATACCCCCACAAGATAGGGTTAATTGCGTCAATAGCCTCCTGCGGTAATAGGTGCGGAAGCTGATATCCCGGATGCGAGGCGCAGTTTTTCTATGATTTTCTTCAAATTTCTTAACTGTTGCGGGGAGAGGAATGAGTAATACAGCAGTCAGTCTAGGATGGAAACAACCTAGCCCGGAAGATGGGTACGGAACCATGCAGTCAGTTCCTTCACGGTGCAGATCTACTCACTGGGATAGACTGTATATCCGATACCGTCTATGCGGAGATAAGAGGTGTGGAAGTTTGCGTAGTTGTAAAGCACCGTGTAAGCAGAAATGTCCAGACACCAACACCAACACGGGATTCTCCTGAAAGTTAAGAATTCGTATTACCTTGTCAGGGATTACATAAGCAAGAGCATTCTCGATCACGTGGCAATCTTCAGTGTAGGATTGAGCGCGTATCCTGAACAACTATTTGAAAGTGGCAAAAGAGGGAGTACTCCTGCGCATTTTGAAAGGCAAGACCTTCGTAGTATTGGGTGGCGACTGCCATGATTATGCTATTCTTGAAATGGAGCAGGTATCCCTGCACTCTGCGGATTATCGAACCAAGAATTTCAAGAGTTGCAGATATTTTCCTGCTGGACTTGGTTCATAAAGAGCAGAGCAACAGAAACATTCACGATGGCAGCGATGCGCCAATTTGGTGCCATCTGCTATTTTTCTTTAGGGAAGAACCGATTCAGTGTTTCCAGACAATCCTTTGAGCTGTATCCCCACAGGATGGAACTGAGTGCCTTAACAGCCTCCGGGCGCCGGCGGTAGTATGTCCTGTGTGAGATGTTTGCTATATGCGGGCGCAGGCTTTCGATGATCTCATCCGTATTCTGGAGCTGCTGGGGAGACAGATAACTGTAATAGAGTATCCAGTAATATTGTTCCCCGTGCTTATGCTTGCTTCGCAGGATGTCTACTGCAGAATTTAAGAGAGTCAGCATTTTGTTGCTGCGCTCAATGCTCTTGGCATAGTCCTCAAGCCTTGTACCACCAATGTCAGCTCCTGCGAGATAGATGGAGTCCAGAAATTCTTCAATGCTGCTTCCGTATTCGATTTCAAAGGTGCTGCGTACCTGCTGGACGGCAAGTTCAAGGTTCCAGACAGCATCCCGGTAGTTTTTCAGTAGCTTCCAGGTATCGTGAAATAGGGGATTTTCCTGCTCGGAGGGAATGTTTTTGTTTGGTCTTGTATTTGGCATATTATTTACCTTCTTTCTTCATTTTTTGTGTCAGTCTGGTTAATGGGTGCGTAATAATTGCTGTCTTCCAGCGGAATGACCGGCGTAAGCGTTAGTTCAAACCGATAGGGCATCTTGCCGTCTGGGCAGACAATCTGCAGAGAATACCTTAAATCAGTTTCTTTGCAGTCGGATAAAGGATATAACTTATATAGGGTTCGGGGGCATTCGCAGCACGAAACCCCTTGTGTAGCGAGGATTTGAGCCACTTTTTGAACAATATTTTTCATGTGCGGTTTTGAAACGCAACCAGCCTGTCCTGAAACGCCTTTTGCCTCCATAATCGTGATTTGTTCATCACGGATAGCCTCTATTTCTGTGAGAGGTAAATCTTCCGGAATGTGTATGGGAACCTGAAATGTCATGGAAATTTCCTCCTTATCAATCATTACGTCACTAATATTGAACATGGTAGACAGGTAGCTGCACAGGTAGATGACGCTGCCGTGCCTGCCGGTAAAGGATACCAGTGAAAGATATTTTTTGTCCTGTAACTTATTTAAGATGCGGCTTACCGTAGCTTTTGATATGCCCCAACGTAAGGCAAGGTCACTGAAGTTCGTGAGTGGATTGCCGGTGGCATTGCGGAAATATACCACAGGCCCTAATTCCGAGCCTTGTACCTGCCTGTCGTTATAGATGGTATGTATCCACAGGTCAAGCACAATATCCATTTCCGAGCATTTGCCCATACTGATCAGTTCATGTACGGCGGCAACTGGGAAAAAGAAAAAACCCACACCCTTCAGACATGGGTAATTGTAGTCAAGCGCCGTATTGTGCTGTTTCCATCCGATAATGCTGAATTTGACCAGATGGTTTCTGCCAAGCCGGGTATAAGTGATGTAATTTTGCTGTTGCAGAAAGTCAAGAATGGATAGTGCCTGATGCTGGAAGCGTGTGCGAAACCATTCTGACAGTTCAGAGGTCTTGCAGATCCATTCGCCCGGACTGACCAGATAGGAGATACCTTCTATCCGACGGTAAGAGGAACGGAAGTTGGCATAGGAGCAGAGAGTCATGTAATAAAAAAGATAGGAACTTCCGTTGGTACGGATGTCCCTATCTTCCATAAGGCTGCGGATAAATTCGCGGTAAATGCGGCACCGTGGGTAGTCCACAATTTGTTTAATTTCTAATTGGTAGTCCAAGATAAAATCCTCCTTTGATAAAAACAGACACCCGCAATGGGGTGCCTGCTGATATTGTGTTTCGACAATGAGAATGGATTGCATTCATTGCATTAAAATTGCATTTTTTCAGTTTCTTATATTTGTTTATATTGCTTTATACCTCTTGAAATCGCCGCAAATTCGTTGTATTCTCTTAATATACGGTACTGTCTGTATGGAGTTCGAGTAACGGATAAAATCCCGGAAATGCTGATAAAATGGGCGTTTCCGGGATTGCTTTATGTCTGTTGGCTCTAAAATGGCTCTAATTGTTTTCGGAAGCGTTATTCTCCGAGTAGTAATGGAACGCTTTTACGATATAATCAGAAGCCCCCTCTCCATATTTGTTATCAGTCATGCTTTTGATATAATCGCTTGAATATGTGTCAATAAGAACATTGATATAGGGCTTATCGAGGGATACGCTGGTGCTATTTTCCTGTATAAGCTGCAATAGTTCGTGTACAATGGATTGTATTTTAGGGGAGGAAACATCTTCTGACAAATTGGTGGTTAGTCTGCCATACAGAATATCAGATTGTTTTCCGATTTCTTTAACTTCTTCCGTCAATTGCGTTTTCATGAGTTCAGAGAAATGCTCTAAATTATGTTTCATGGCTTCGGTGTACTTTTCAATACTGCCGAATTGCTGAATAGCAAGTTTAGCTACCTCTGCTTCATCATCTTTGATTTTCTGAATAAACATATCAAAATGTTCAATACTTCCCCAGTGTTTGATAACATCATCAGTGCTGTTATGTTTAAAATCCTCTAAAGCGGTAATGTAATCAGACAGGTCAAATTCTTTAAAACTCATACATTGTTCTCCTTTCTCTAAGCGGCTAAGAAGCTGTATAAGTCTGTCTGTCCGATTGCGCTTCAGCAGAAGCAACTCTTTTTGCCTTTTGAAAGCCTTGATTTTGTCAAAATCGGGTTTTTGAAGAATTTCTTTAATCTCTTTCAGCTTAAATCCCAATTCCTTAAAAAACAGAATTTGTTGTAGTTTTTGCAAGGCTTCATCATCATATAGGCGATAGCCGGATTTGGTCAATTCACTTGGCTTTAACAATCCAATCTCATCATAATATTGTAATGTTCGTGTGCTTATGCCTGTTAATTCTGCAACTTGGCTTATGGTTCGCATTCTTATCAGCTCCTTAAATTTGTGAAGAAGCAAGACAGAGATTGCCGGCTTATTTCTATTCTGCTTCTATGAGAAAAGAATACAGTATCACGTTACGTGAAAGTCAATACTTTTTGCTCAAAATTTTTATCACTCATTTTCGGGATATATTTTAACGGATATTCCTCGAACACCTTTTTTCACAATCTTACTGTCATCAAGAATACTCTGTTTAACAGCGTCCAAATCCTTTGAGAGTGCTTCAATCGCCCGTTGGTGTTCTTCTTCTGACGAGAAGCGTTCCGTATCGTTCAATAGGTTCTCCTGCAATTCTCTTGCTTTCATGTATACGCCCAGCTTATGATTGAGCAGGGAGTTCTGAAAGGATATTTTGATTGTAGAGGGATTGAAACTTCCGTCCTCGTATCTCTCTGCTTCAAAGTTCATATCT
>DKUR01000055.1 GCA_002490775.1 Lachnospiraceae bacterium UBA7199
TAGTTTTCGGACAGTCTCCCCCCAGACCGTCTGAAAACTTGATTTTTAAGCATAAAAAGAACCCCTTTTCTTTCTGTGTATCATTGAAAACTGAATAAAACACACATTTAACAGAAAAGTGGCTTATGCTCCTGCCATTATCTCCATCATTTTATCAAATCCAAGAAGGTTTTTGGCTCTCTCTATGTTATATCCCAGGCAAAAGAGCGCAAATTCTCCTGTCACCTTACGTAATCCTTTTAACAGGAAATAGGTGGCTCCCATCGCTCTTTTTATTGTTCCGAACGGATGCTCTGACAGACACATCCGCTCTATCATTTTTTCTCGGCTCGGCTTCAGTATAAATTTTACCACTTTCACTTTTTCATAATGCCATCTTGTGTTGTTTTTTATGGTGCTGCTTTCTTTTCCCTCTGCTTTCATCCATTCTTTACAAGGTTTCTCTAAAGTATCCTTTGTAAAATCAATCTCCTTCCATCCGCCTTTTCCTTTATAACATTTATTTCTATTTGGGCAGTTCTTACAGGCAGTTTTATTAGCATATCTGATATTTCCATTTTTCTTAATACTCTTCTGTCTTAAAATTTCCCCCGCTGGACAGTACACAAGATTTCTTTCTGGATCTCTGACAAAATATCCTTTCTCTGCACGCTCCAGCATCTCTTCTGGTGTTCCATAAATTGATACCTCATTTTCTGGTTCTTCACCCTCTTCTTTTACTTTCCTGCGGACTTCTGCCACTTTCATATCTGAAATTACTTCCTTATATACATCTGGAATCTGCCCCGCATGAAGGCTTTTCTTTAATTCCTCTGGTTTTATGCTTTTTATATCTGCTTCATTCTCTTCATACGAAATTTCCAATTCATACCCATCTTTTCCATCTCCTGTTATTACATGCGGAATTATCCCATTCTCAAGACATTCCACCATGTCTTCTGCTTTTTCATACCCTTTGTCTGCCACTACTTCCAAAATCTCTTCTGGATATTCTTTTCTAATGTTTTTCATTGTTGGATTCAGCATTCCATGATCTGTTACCTGATTAGTCATTTCAAAATCTCTGATCAGATGAGTCTCTGAATCCACTGCCGTCTGCGGATTATATGCAACCGCAAAACCATTTTTGTTTTTCATAAGCCTTGCATCTACATCTGTTAATGATAACTGCGGAGCACCCGTTTCCTCCATCAGTTTCTGGTAAACCTCGTATCTGGCAAGGCGTTCCCTTGCCTCTTTTAACTTTGCCTCTATTACTTCCCTTGTAAGATTTTCCTGTGTTTCCTCCTCATCATCCATTTCTTCCAATATCCTTAAATATTCATCTGTATGGGCATTCAGCCATTTAATTCGGTCATCCAGTTTATTTTTAGTAAAGTTGTTGTCCTTAGAATTATTTGCCAAAAACTTGCTTCCATCAACTGAGCTAAATCCCCACTCCACAGCTCCGGAAATCCTCCTGTTAAATTCATGGAAAATCTCTTTCAAGCTGTCAATGTTATCTTTTCTAAAATCTGAAATTGTCCGGAAATCCGGCTCAACTCCTCCTGTCATCCATTTCACTTCAAGATTCACTTTGCAGCTTTCTTCCAGCTTACGTGATGAACGGATTCCTTTACGGCTTCCATAAATATACAGCTTATACATCCCTTTTGGATCATATGCAGGACGACCTTCTGTGGCTATTTCCTTTACTCCATATTTTACAAGGTCAAGACTGTTTACAAACGCATCTATCAATCTTGCAATACTTTCCGGAGCTACAAAGGAATCCCAGGAACACATCATCATTTGGGTACGGTCAAAAGTAGGAACATATGGCATAATTTTTCACCTCAGATTTCAGATTTCTTGTCTCCATTATAATCCTTTTCTGATAAAAAGTCTTGCTTTTTTTGTGTTTTATTCAGTTTTCAAGGTACAAATTTTTCTATATTAATCATCCTTTAGGATGGTTTAATCTCACATATCTATTTATTTCATAAATTTATTAGTTTTCGGACAGTCTCCCCCTTTCAGACAAAAGGGAGAAACCCTGTCCCGGTCTCTCCCCTGCTCTTTGCTATATTCCACTGCTGCCCGGCCTCACGCTGCAAGCCCGCACTGCACCTTAACCGCACGGCTAATCTCTGCCAGCTTTCTTTCACTCACCCTGCCTGCCACTTCCAGAATATCCGAATAGGCAACCGAAGTAATCTGTTCGCATAGGGCAAGGCTGTGGCGGTCCAGTCCGGTATTCCTGTACCCATTCAGAAACACATGGGTTGGCAGATATTCTTTTTTGTGTATCTTCGAGGTAAGGGGCACAACCGTAATTACCGGGCTGTGCTTATTCGCCATGTCGTTGCTCATTACAACACAGGGACGGATTCCAGACTGGACAGACGTTTCGTGCTGTCCCAAATCCGCAATGATAATGTCGCCTCTCTTAATCTTCACTATCCATTCCTCCATTTATAATAGGAGAAAGCACAGCCTCCCCCTGCAATATTTCCTCAATATACTCCTGCGCCTCACGTTCGGTAGGGCAGGACACTATTCTATTTCCTGCCATATCCTCTACCACATGCTCCGACGGATAAGGAATAATCCGGTATTTCTTATTCTTCATAGGCACTGCCGGCAAACCCGCCCGCATCTGCCAGATACACCTGCACATCCATATCCAGCATATCGCCAACGAATTTCTCCCAATCTGCATCATCCTCTGTCACATCATACTGGTTACGAACCACCAACACCTCACAATCCCCGCTTACAACAGCATTGACAACAGACTTTATTACCGGTCTGTCCATGTCCATACTCCCAATCCGGTTATGCTCCACTGCCACATCCTCCACGAGAATGTTTTCTTTTGCACACTGCACCTTTATCTGTGAAATCATCTGTTCCACATTCTCCTGGCTTTTCATACTGCTCATAAAAAGCAACCCCATAACAATAGGATTTTCTTCTTTATTCATCATAAATGACCTCCAATTCAAGCTATCTGTTAATTGTTCCATAGGGAAAATCTGCCGGCTGTTGTTATCCTCCCATATAAACGCTCACGCCTCCCCAAAGCCTTTTATTTGTATTTTGTTGATTCTTCTTTCAGGCAAAAGCGTTTATATCAGAGGACAACCGGTTGCATACGCAGCCAATCATCACTCTTACAAAAGAACGCTGTATCTGCGTTCTTTATAGGTTTGATTTAGTTTCACTTAGCATGGTATTTTCATGCGTTAGTGAAACCTCAAACCTTGCGGCCATGCTGCGACCAAGGAAGCAGCTAACCATTTCTCATACAAAAGAACGCCGCTTTTGCGTTCTTTATAAGTTTGACTTAGTTTTACTTAGCATGGTATTTTCATGCGTTAGTAAAACTTCAAACTTTTCCCCCAGCCGGGTTACACAC
>DKUR01000001.1 GCA_002490775.1 Lachnospiraceae bacterium UBA7199
ACAGATTCAGCATTAAGTTTTATCACTTTTGCATTGGGATTTGTTGTGGGATTGGCATTGCTGATTTATGCAGGAGCAAAATATAACCGCTAATAGAGAAGAAACTTCCGGTTTGTTAAAAGAAAAGCACAAACAAGTTTATCTTGCATTAGGAGATGTCATGAAAGGATTTAACCGAACAAATCAATTATTTTCCCTCTGTGGTTTGAATTGCGGGCTTTGCCCTATGTTCCTAAACAGAAACTGTCCTGGTTGCGGCGGCGGTGAAGGAAATCAGTCGTGTAAAATTGCGAGGTGCAGTATGGAGCATGACAATGCTCAATATTGCTTCCAATGTTGTGAATATCCTTGTGAAAAATACGATCATATTGACGATTTTGATTTCTTTATAACATCCCGAAACCGAAAAGCTGATATGGAAAGGGCCAAACGATTCGGGATAGATGCTTATAATGCAGAACAGACGGAAAAAATAAAAATTCTGAAGATTTTCTTATCCAGTTATAATGATGGACGCAAAAAAACATTTTTTTGTGTAGCCGTCAACCTGCTGGAACTGCGAGAGCTGCAAGCAGTGCTTAGGGAAATTGAACGCAAGTCTGATATGGAAACACTGTCGCTCAAAGAAAAAAGCGACTTTGTCGCCGGATTACTACAGGATGCAGCGGCAACAAAAAATATCGACTTAAAACTTCATAAGAAAAGGCAATCTAATCGGTGAAAGTTTTTTGACTGAGGTATTCCTTGTATGAGAAGGGAGAACCCTGTACGCAGACAAAATTGTGTGAGGCATGTTCTTTTACACTGCAGACAATCAACTCTGCGTTAAAATTATTGGAAAAGCAGGGACTTATTACATTGGATTTTGCGCAAACAGCCGAAAGAATAAACAGTTCTTGTGTTTCTGCTGTTTCAAATTCCCTTGCCTGGATTTTTTGAAAAGGATTTGGAAAAAATAACAGGCATAAGACAAATACTATTAACTGCCAAGGTAAACCATACAAATTCCCATGAAACATCTAATGTCGGATCAGATAATTCGCCGATTATAGTAGAAAAACTATTATTCATGGCATGTAGAAAAGAGACAATCCAAATATTTTCAGTTTTTATAAATACATATCCAAAAAAGATTGCAAAACTCATGCATGTAACAAGCTGTCCGACAATATTAAAAACTATTTCCTGTGGAGTCGAATAAGTAAAATACAGTGGAAGATGCCAAAAGGTCCAGATAACCCCAAGTATAATGCAGCCTTTTCTTTTTCCAAACTTTTCTGAAATCAGCGATTGGAGAAAATAACGCCATCCATATTCTTCTCCAAAATAGGCTGTAAAGGAAAGAAAAAAGATGAAAAAATATATCAATATATTTATTGTAAATTGAGGCACTGTAAAAATTTTTATAAGCTCAGGGAATCGTCCCTGCCAGATTGCGCCAAGTATACTTCTGATCATAAGAAATCCGGCAAACCAAAAAACATATTTAATCGGGTATTTGCATTTTTCGATATTATAATTTAACCCCCAACTCTTACGCACTTCACTTTTTTCAAGCACAAGCATGATCCATAATAATATACTACCGCCTACAGTAAGGACATTTTCTATTGCACCGCCAGATATGTTTGGGAAAAAGGTACTTAATAAGCTGGATATTAACCACAAAAATGAAAGAACCAGAAAACATATAAAATATTTTCGCGGCATTATACTTCCCTTTCTGACAATCATCATTGCAAGAATGGCTCCCGCTGCCGGATAGTGCATCTGTGCAAGTGAAAAGATACTAATATCTCCCCCATGCAAATAACTTATCCACATAAAAATACTTGCACAAAATGGAACAAGAAAAGAAATACTTACAAAAATTACTATTTCTTTTTCGTATGAGTCGGGTGTATGTTTCATTCGACATTTTCCTTTCTGATATTATAATATCAGAAAGGAAAATGCAAAATTTTCTTTGTGCCTCATTACTTACTTTTTACATATTCGTGCATTGGTTTTACAAGGTAATAATTTACCGGCATTTTTTCGGTGGTGATGTATCCGGATGGTGCGTCAATCAACATTGGTATGCGGTTGGTTAGCGTTGCACAAGTTAGTTCTACTGTTGCGGGGCGGTTTACTACCAATGTAGTATCCGGTTCGCCTTCTAACGTCCACTCGTTTCGGTCCATATCTTCCGGGCCATATACATAACCAAGGCACCGAGTTTCCAGCGTGATCCCCTCCTTGGTTTTAGTTGTAACAACGGCAGACATTCCAGTAGCATTTCCCGCTTTGATTGTCATGCCAAGTGTATTTGATTTCAAATCATCTTTATGAGTGATAGGAATGCATTCCTGCGTTTGGGAAATAATGTGTAGGTCAAGCTGGCTACAGAGCCAGCCATTCTGGTTCCACATATAACAGGGTTCAATTACGCCGTCAACAATTAATTTTTGGGTTTCCTCATAAGACAGACCATTATAATTACCAATCTGTTTTTCAAACTCTTCAATGGTAAGTCCTGCGCCATGTCCTTCTGCAAGCGCAATACCATAATCTTCGACATTATAGCTGCTGCTGCCAATGATCTTTTTTAAATTATGGATAGAACCTGCCAACGTTGTGATAAGAGAACCCCAGTACATATCAGGGTAGCCGCTGCCGCAAAGTGTACAGTTGTTTGCTTTTGCCAGTTCATCCAGTTCTTTGGTAATCTTATATGATGAGTTCCACGGATACAGAGACTCCTCGCAGGTAGAAATGGCATTCACCCCGTTTTTGGCACAGGTGGCAAAAGCGTTTTTCAAGTCAATCATGGTGGAACGGGTGGCAATTACACAGGCGTCCGGTTTTAGTTCTCCCAGGATTTTGTCAGCATCTTTGGCATCGGAAACTTTAATGCCAACGGTGCCAGTGCCCATAATATCTCCGATGTCTTTGCCGATTACTGCCGGATTCATGTCAAATGCTGCGACCAGCTCTGCACCTTTCTCTAATACATACCGCATTAGGTATACGCTCATTTTCCCGCATCCGTATTGAGCAATCCGTACTCTTCTGTCCATTAAAATACCTCCTTTTGAAAAATAGATTTCTAATAGTATTATCCAATTCGAAGAATCATAACCACTTTTCATAGGTATTACTCTTTCAATGGTGCCAGGCCAAGCTTTCCCTTGCTTAAAATAAACGTAACCTTAAAATCTTTGCTGCAATTTCATTTTTTTGTTATAATCAATTAAAAGGAGGTTTTTATGTCATTTACTGAAATTTGCATTTATCAAGTGAAACCGCAAAAGGTGGAAGAGTTTGAAGCATTGATGCTTGAGGCTAAGGGTTTTTTGGAAAAGCAGGAGGGATTACTCTTGTTTCGCTTTGTGAAAAGAGAGTATCATATAGATTTAGATCAAATTAAGGAAGGACTTCCTCCCAAAAAAATCTGTATGAAAGCTATTGGAAATCCATTGAAAGATGTCTGATCATGCCCCATGATAAATATTTAGGGCAACTTTTATTTTAGCATGTTTTCTGCCCATGTTTTTAAAGTATTTTTGTCTGTATTTGCTGAAAATACTTTGCCTTCTTTTAAAACAGCACCATGGCAGGAGGGAGCAAGTTCCTGATTCGTTTTGCCCATACCGCTTCCGCCAGAGGTTGCAAGAGGTATAATGGTTTTACCACTAAAATCATATTGTTCCAGAAACGAATTAATGATAGTTGGTGCAACATACCACCAAATAGGAAATGCCACAAAAATTGTATCATAGGCTTCCATGTTTTCTACTTTGTTTGCAATTGCAGGACGAAAAGATTTATCATTCATTTCTACGCTGCTTCTGCTTTTTTTGTTCATCCAGTCCAAATCCGCACTTGTATA
Organism: Lachnospiraceae bacterium UBA7199; assembly: GCA_002490775.1. Lineage (GTDB taxonomy): Bacteria > Bacillota > Clostridia > Lachnospirales > Lachnospiraceae > Suilimivivens. The sequence goes on from DKUR01000001.1 coordinate 3,872, forward strand.
GGGAATCTTTGGCTGGATTTCATGCAGGTCTGCATCAAGGACTGATGCCAGATTTGCTGCTAATTTAGCGGTTGTTCCGCTGGCACTAAAATATGCTGCTAATACTTTGCTCATTTTTTCATTCCTCCTTACAATTTGTCTGGGATAAGCCTTATAAGGGCTTTTAATACCATTTGGTAGATGGTAGGTTCTTTAAACTCCACACCTGCAATTTCCATTGCCTTTTTTTGCTTTTCGGTATGAAAAGCAAAAGGATATACGCCGAACAGGAATGCACAAAAGTTATTGCAGAAGTCGCTGCATTCACTATCAGAGATACTGGGGGCATAGGAGTGCAGGATATGCGAAAGAGCAGTGACCGCTCGCAGATATATTTTTTTGAATTCTGCCAGACGCTCTACACGACTGTTAAGCTCTATTTCGAAGAGATTCATATTGAGAATACGCAGTAGGATTTCCTTTTCTTCCAGCGTATGTGCAATTTTCTCTGCCAGTTTTACGCGGCTGCATGCATGAGCTTGCGGGATTAGTTCCTCCAGTTCTTTACACCAGATTTCATATTCTCTGGCAAGCAGCCCTAACAGGATTTCTTCCTTTGTCTCAAAGTAATTATAGATTGCAGGTCTTGTGAGGCTGATTTCGGTACTGATTTCTTTCATGTTTACACCATAGAAGCCCTGTAGTTTGTAGATTTTTTTACAGGCATCCAGTATTTCATTTTTTCTTCTTTCAGTAAGTTCCGGTGAGCCTTTTGGCATGATATGACCTCCTTTCATGGCTTATTTTGACACCGTGTAAATGAATCATAACATTATTCTGACATTGTGTCAATATACATTTATAAGTTTATGCTTTATTCCCGCGAGCCAAGTGGCTGCTTGCCAAAACAGAAGAAATATTTATAATAAAAATAAATTTATATTTATGGAAGAAAGGTGTAGAAAGCTATGGATATTAGAGTGCGGGCTTATGAGGAAAAGGATTTACCCAGAATGATACAAATATGGAATGAAATTGTTGAGGAAGGGATTGCGTTTCCCCAGGAAGAGCAGCTTACTTATGAAACAGGAAAACAGTTTTTCGCAGAGCAGACCTATAATGGGGTTGCTATAAATGTGGAGGATGGAAATGTCTGTGGATGCTATATACTGCATCCTAATAATGTGGGGAGATGCGGTCATATTTGTAATGCCAGTTATGCGGTTGACAAAAGGTACAGAGGACTGCATATTGGTGAAAAGCTGGTGATGGATTGCCTGATCCAGGGGAAAAAACATGGTTTTGGCATACTTCAGTTTAATGCTGTGGTGGCTTCTAATATTCATGCAAGACATCTTTATGAAAGGCTTGGATTCAAACAGTTGGGGACGATTTCTAAGGGATTTCGGATGAAGAACGGGCAATATGAGGATATATGTCCATACTATCATGAATTGTAAAGTCAAAGTTGTTATGAATTGAAAATTTTATTACATGGAAAATTTTATGCGGCCGTGTTAACATAGTACTAAGGTAAGATTTTTAAAGGGAAAGGGGTATAAATGAAAATGAAAGTCTTAATGATTAATGGAAGCCCTCATGCGCAGGGAAACACCTATATTGCATTGCATGAGATGGAAAAGATTTTTGATCAGGAGGGAATTGAAACTAAAATGATACAGGTTGGAAGCCAGGCTATAAGGGGATGTGTTGGCTGCCGCGCTTGTGTTAAGCTGGGTAAATGTGTTTTTGATGATCTTGTCAATGAAACTGCCGCTGAGTTTGAGGCTTGCGACGGACTTATCGTGGGAAGCCCGGTTTATTATGCATCTGCCAATGCAACATTGGTTGCATTTCTGACCAGATTATTTTTCAGCACAGGATTTGATAAGACTATGAAAGTAGGAGCAAGCGTGGTAGCAGCAAGGAGAGGCGGGTTATCCGCTGCCTTTGATGAACTTAATAAGTTTTTTACAATTGCAGGGATGCCGGTAGCATCCGGACAGTACTGGAACAGTATTCATGGCAGAGAGCCTGGAGAGGCACAGCAGGATACGGAAGGGCTGCAGGGAATGCGTACTTTAGCCAGAAACATGTCTTTCCTGATGAAAAGTATTGCACTTGGCCGGGAAAAATATGGTATTCCTCAAAAAGAACCTTTCCAGCCAATGAATTTTATTAGGTGAGACAGGAGGAACCCTAAAAAATGGAAAATGAAGCAAAAAAATCAAATGGCAAAGTCATTGTCTTGATTGCAGTTCTGGCCGGGATTATGATACTGTGCGGTGTAGGTGCAGTACTTTTATTAGGAAACAGAGGATCAGTTTCAGAGCGGTTTGATGCTTATATAGATGATTTGTTTTTAGAAGATGTTGTGGGGAATACTATTAATCTTCATTATACACTGGCGTATCCGGAAAATTATGGAATTACGGATTATGAAGTGACATTGGGGGATTACTCTACAGATGATGTGGATGAGGCTTATCAGGAACTTGAGGAGATGAAAGCCGAACTGCTTAAGTTTGACCGTTCCAAATTGACGGATGAACAGAGGCTTACTTATGATATCCTTTTAGATTCGGTAGAGACGTCGCTTTCAGTCAGGGATTTGACCTATTATGATGAATGGCTTGGCGTAATCAGCGGATATCAGGCACAGCTTCCGGTAATACTTGCAGAATATACTTTCCGCACAGAAAAGGATATTCAGGATTATTTAGAGCTGATCTCACAAATTGATGAAATGTATGAAGAAGTTATAGTGTTTGAAGAAAAGAAATCTGAGGCCGGGCTTTTCATGGCAGATTACGTAGCTGATGAGGTAATTGCCCAGTGCGAGGAATTTATTGCTGATCCGGAAGAAAATTATATGATAGAAATTTTTGAGGATAAAATTGAGGAGTTTGAAGGTCTTTCAAAGGAGAAGAAAGAAGAATATATTCAGGAAAATTATGATATTATAACAACTCAGGTGGTGGAAGGCTATCAGACTTTGATTGATGGTCTTACCAGTTTGAAAGGTACTGGAACAAATGAATTGGGACTGTGCTATTATGAGGATGGAAAGGAATATTATGAATATCTGGTCCGCGTAAAAACCGGCTCTGATGAATCTGTCAGAAGGCTGCAGAGAAAAGTAAGCTCTTTTATGACGGACCGCTTAAGAATGGCACAGAATGTAATTATGGAAGATCCCATGATCTATTATGATTTTGTAGATTATGAATATGAAATGAGGGATCCGGAAGAAATCGTGGAGGATTTAAAGGACAAAATTGAAGAAGATTTTCCAAGTCCTCCATCTGTTGACTATACCATTAAATATGTTCATCCGTCTATGGAGGAACACATGAGTCCGGCATTTTACCTGACCACGCCTATTGATGACCTTCAAAATAATCTTATTTACATTAATGGCCAGAAAAATAGTGAAGATACAAATTTATATTCTACCCTTGCCCATGAGGGATATCCCGGACATTTGTATCAGAATGCTTACACTAATTCCAGTGATATACCGCCAATACGGAATCTTATGTCTTATAATGGCTATTCCGAGGGATGGGCGACTTACGTGGAATTTGAATATTCCTATGATTACATGGGCATGAGTGAAGGGTTGGCTGATGTGGCATCTATTAACACTGCGCTTTCTTTGGGATTATATGCTTACGCAGATATGGGAGTCCATTATGATGGATGGGACCGGGACGATTTGGCAGATTACCTGGCAGATTTTGGAATTGAGGATGCAGATGTTACGGATGAAATATTTAATGCGCTGGTAGAGGAACCGGCCAATTATCTAAGTTATTTTGTAGGGTATCTGCAATTTGTAGAACTAAGGGATATGGCACAGAAAGAATTAGGCAGGCACTTTGACGCAAAGGAATTCCATAAATTTTTGTTAGAGACAGGGCCTGCACCATTTTATATTATAGAAAATTATATGGAAGAGTGGATGCGGGAGCAATAGCGCAGCAGACAAAATAGTATGACAAAAGGGGATGTCGTGAAAAATGACAGCCCCTTTTACATTATTAAATTTTCATTGAAGAGACAAATTTCTTGTGTTATAATGAAACGATTTGGAAAAAATACATAAGAAAGGGAGCAGGTACTACATGAAGGCATTTTTAATTCTGGAAGACGGCACTGTATTTACAGGGATACATATCGGGGCCGATAAAGAGATAATCAGCGAAATTGTATTTAACACTTCCATGATTGGTTATCTGGAGGTACTCACAGATCCGTCCTATGCGGGACAGGCAGTATGTATGACGTATCCTCTAATCGGCAACTATGGCGTATGCAGGGAAGATGCGGAATCGAAACGTGCATGGCCGGATGGATTTATTGTAAGGGAGCTGTCACGAACAGCCAGTAATTTTCGAAAAGATATCACAATTCAGACATTTCTTGATGAGCAGGGGATTCCGGGAATTGCTGGAATTGACACCCGCGCACTTACGAAAATTCTCCGTGAAAAAGGTACCATGAATGGTATGATCACTACAAATGAAAATTATAATCTTAATGAACTCCTTCCCGAATTAAAAAAGTATACCACCGGCAAAGTGGTGGAAAAAGTAACCTGTTCTTCCAAATATGAAATAAAAGGCGTAAAAGATCTTTCTGAAAATGGTCCCCTTTCCGGCAGTTCAGTGTTTGTGGCACAGGATTATGCTGAAGGAAAAAGAGAAAAGCGGCCAAGCATAACAAAGGCTTTAAACGGACTTGGAAAAAAAGTTGCGTTGCTTGATTTAGGAGCCAAGGATAATATTGGATCGTCTTTGGCACAGCGGGGATGTGACGTGACGGTATATCCGGCGCTTACCAAAGCGGAAGAGATTATTGCTGATCAGCCGGACGGCATAATGCTCAGCAATGGTCCCGGTGATCCCAAAGAATGTGAGAGTATTATAGCAGAAATTAAAAAGCTGTATGATACAGACATTCCTATTTTTGCAATTTGCTTAGGACATCAGCTTATGGCCCTGGCAACAGGTGCGGATACTTACAAAATGAAATATGGGCACCGTGGAGGCAACCATCCGGTGAAGGACCTGGAAACCGGGCGGGTGTATATTTCTTCCCAGAATCACGGGTATGTGGTGGATATGGATAAACTGGATCCGAAAGTAGCAGTACCAGCCTTTATTAATGTAAATGATGGTACCAATGAAGGGCTTTCTTACACAGGGAAAAATATTTTTACGGTACAGTATCATCCAGAGGCATGCCCCGGCCCCCAGGACTCCAGTTATTTGTTTGACAGATTTATCAAGATGATGGAGGTGGGGAAAAATGCCTAAGAATCCAAATGTAAAACGTGTTATGGTGATCGGTTCCGGGCCGATTGTGATTGGACAGGCGGCAGAATTTGACTATGCGGGAACACAGGCATGCCGTTCTTTAAAGGAAGAAGGCGTGGAAGTAATTTTGGTAAATTCCAATCCTGCCACCATTATGACAGATAAAAATATCGCAGATAAAGTATATATAGAGCCTTTAACAGCGAAGGTTTTAGAACAGATCATTGAAAAGGAAAAGCCTGACAGCATCCTGCCTACGCTGGGAGGACAGGCAGGATTGAACCTTGGCATGGAACTTGCGGAATCCGGTTTTTTATCTTCCCATAATGTAACACTTTTGGGAACCACTGCGGCAACCATCAAAAAGGCGGAGGACAGACAGGAATTTAAGGATACTATGGAAAAAATTGGAGAGCCCTGCGCTGCTTCTACAGTGGTGGAAACTGTGGAGGATGGTGTGGCGTTTACCAATACCATTGGTTATCCGGTAGTGCTCCGTCCGGCTTATACGCTGGGAGGCTCCGGCGGCGGAATCGCCCATAATCAGGAAGAACTTGAAAGTATTTTGGAAAACGGACTCCGCCTTTCCAGAGTGGGGCAGGTTTTAGTGGAACGCTGTATTGCAGGCTGGAAAGAAATTGAGTATGAAGTGATGCGGGATGGTGCAGGCAACTGCATTACCGTATGTAATATGGAAAATATTGATCCGGTGGGCGTGCATACCGGTGACAGTATTGTGGTTGCTCCTTCCCAGACATTAGGGGATAAAGAATATCAAATGCTGAGGACAGCGGCGCTTAATATTATCAATGAGTTACAGATCACCGGAGGGTGTAATGTGCAGTTTGCCCTTCATCCCACCAGCTTTGAGTACTGCGTGATAGAGGTAAATCCCCGGGTAAGCCGGTCTTCTGCGCTGGCAAGTAAGGCTACTGGCTATCCCATTGCAAAGGTGGCGGCAAAAATTGCATTAGGTTATACCTTGGATGAAATTAAAAATGCCATTACAGGCAAGACCTATGCAAGCTTTGAACCTACATTGGATTACTGTGTGGTGAAGCTTCCAAGACTTCCCTTTGATAAATTTATCACTGCTAAAAGAACCCTTACCACCCAAATGAAGGCAACCGGGGAGGTGATGAGCATCTGCGATAACTTTGAGGGTGCTTTGATGAAGGCCATCCGGTCCTTAGAGCAGCATGTGGACTGTCTGCTCAGCTATGATTTTTCTGATCTTTCTGTGGAAGAATTAAAAGAAAGACTAAGAGTGGTGGATGACCAGCGGATTTATGTGATTGCTGAAGCGATACGTAAGGGAATTGATTATAGAACCATTCATGAGATTACTATGATCGATCACTGGTTTATAGATAAAATTGCTATTTTGGTGGAGATGGAGCAGGCGCTTAAAAAAGGTCCTCTTACCATTCCTTTGTTAAAGGAAGCAAAAAGGATTGAGTTTCCGGATAATGTGATTGCCAGACTGACCAGAATGACGGAAGAGGAGATTAAAAAGCTTCGTTATGAAAATGGAATTGTGGCAGCCTATAAAATGGTGGATACCTGTGCAGCAGAATTTGAGGCCAGCACCCCTTATTACTACTCTGTGTATGGCAGCGAAAATGAGGCAGTAGAAACCAATCCGCCCAAAAAAGTACTGGTGCTTGGTTCCGGCCCTATCAGAATCGGTCAGGGAATTGAATTTGACTACTGCTCCGTTCATGCCACATGGGCTTTTGCAAAAGCAGGTTATGAAACTATTATTATAAATAATAACCCGGAAACAGTAAGCACAGATTTTGATATTGCAGATAAATTGTATTTTGAGCCTTTGACTGCGGAGGATGTGGAGAGTATTGTAAACATAGAAAAGCCGGACGGGGCAGTGGTACAGTTTGGCGGTCAGACAGCCATTAAGCTGACAGAGAGCCTGATGAAAATGGGTGTACCGATTCTGGGAACTAAGGCAGAGGATGTGGATGCAGCAGAGGACAGGGAGCTGTTTGATAAAATTCTGGAAAAAACGCAGATTCCAAGAGCCGCAGGAGGTACTGTTTATACTGCAAGCCAGGCCAAGGAAGTGGCAAACCGATTAGGCTATCCGGTACTGGTACGGCCTTCCTATGTGCTTGGAGGCCAGGGAATGCAGATTGCCATTTCTGATGAGGAAATAGAAGAGTTTATGAATATTATCAATCGGATTGCCCAGGATCATCCTATCCTTGTGGATAAATATCTACAAGGGAAAGAGATAGAGGTGGATGCGGTTTGTGATGGCACAGACATTCTAATACCGGGTATTATGGAGCATATTGAGCGGACTGGAGTTCATTCAGGGGACAGTATTTCCGTTTATCCGGCGCCAACTATTTCAAACACGGTAAAGGAAAAAATTGCAGAGTATACCAAAAGACTTGCCAGAGCGCTGCATGTAAAGGGCCTGATCAATATTCAGTTTATTGCCATTGGCGAGGAAGTATATGTGATTGAGGTTAACCCCCGTTCTTCCCGGACGGTGCCTTATATCAGCAAGGTAACAGGGATTCCCATTGTGGATTTGGCTACGGAAGTCATCATTGGGAAGACCATAAAAGAGCTTGGTTATGAACCGGGGCTTGCCCCGGAAGCGGAGTATTTTGCCATTAAAATGCCGGTATTTTCTTTTGAAAAGATCAGAGGGGCTGAAATTAGCTTAGGGCCTGAAATGAAATCCACTGGCGAGTGTCTGGGAATTGCAAGGACATTTAACGAGGCGCTTTACAAGGCATTTTTGGGAGCAGGCATTGATCTTCCAAAGCATAAACAAATGATTATCACGGTAAAAGATGCGGACAAAGGAGAAGCAGTGGAGATTGGACGCAGATTTGAAAAGCTTGGTTATACGATTTATGCTACCAGAAGTACAGCGGCAGCATTAAATGAGGCAGGCGTCAAGGCACGTAAGGTCAATAAGATTTCACAGGAATCGCCCACGGTTATGGACTTGATTTTAGGGCACAGAATTGACTTGGTGATTGATACACCTACCCAGGGAAGAGATAAATCAAGGGATGGCTTTTTAATCAGAAGGACAGCCATTGAAACTGGTGTAAACTGCATTACCGCGATGGATACGGCTAAAGCTCTGGTAACAAGTCTGGAAAATGCAAATGATCAGTTTACATTAATTGATGTGGCAAACATTAATAATTCTGTTGCAGGGAATATAAAATGAAGTAATAACAGAGATTTAGGGATAGTAAGGCAGAACAGTCCGGCAGAGCCGCACAAGAAAGGATAGAAGAAATGAGTGATTATATTTTAAGCTGCTGTTCTACAGCGGATTTAACCCAGGAACATTTTGATCAAAGAGATATTCATTATGTCTGCTTTCATTTTGAACTGGATGGGAAGGAATATGAGGATAATCTTGGAAGATCCATTGCTTTTTCCGATTTTTATGATGCAATGGCAAATGGGGCCGAAACAAGGACTTCACAAATTAATGCAGAAGAATTCATAGAGTATTTTACGCCTTTTTTGGAAGAAGGGAAGGATATTCTTCACGTAACTTTGTCTTCAGGAATCTCCGGAGTAGTCAATTCAGCAAATATTGCAAAAGAAGAATTGGAGGAGAAATATCCTGACAGAAAGATTTATGTTGTAGATTCTCTTGGCGCATCCTCCGGTTATGGTCTTTTTATGGATCGGCTGGCAGATTTAAGAGATGAGGGAACCGGTATAGAGGAATTATATAAATGGGCGCAGGAAAATAAGCTAAAGCTGCATCACTGGTTCTTTTCCACTGACTTAAGCTTTTATGTGAAGGGCGGGCGTATTTCCAAAACAGCCGGGTTTGTAGGATCAGTGCTGGAACTGTGCCCTCTTCTTAATATGGATAACTTAGGAAGGCTGATACCAAGATTTAAGATCAGAACAAAGAAAAAGGTAATACAGGCCATTGTCAATAAAATGGAAGAATATGCCCAGGATGGCCTGGATTATTCAGGAAAATGCTATATTAGTCATTCCCACTGTTATGAGGACGCGAGAGCAGTGGCGGATTTAATTGAAGCGCGTTTTCCCAGGTTAAATGGTAAGGTGGAAATTTACTATGTGGGCACTACAATTGGAAGCCATACTGGTCCGGGAACGGTCGCGTTGTTCTTTTGGGGGAATGAGAGGACAGAATAAGCGGATTTTATGTACAAAATGTACAAAAGGAAGCAGCGAAAATTTTCGAAAGTGCTGAAAGTTGTCAACACCTATTGCATTATTTTGCAGTAGGTGTTACATTATTAATGTAATCGGAAACGTTACCGACAACGATACCGATAACGGTACCGGAAGCGTTACTGGAATTGATATTAATGTTGGAAGTTTTCAAACAATCATATTAACCAAAAAAAGGAGAGGAAAGGTATTATGAAAAAGAAAGTAATTAGCGCATTACTTTGTGCAACAATGGTTTCCAGCATGTTGTTTGGCTGCGGAAGCAAAGAAGCTGAAGCACCTGCTGCAGAAGCTGAAACACAGACAGAAACAGAAACTGAAACAGAGACAGCTACAGAAGAAACAGCTGATACCACAGAAGCAAGCGCAGAGGGCGGTTCTGTATACTATCTTAACTTCAAGCCTGAAGTTGATGCACAGTGGCAGGAGATCGCAGCAGCTTATACAGCAGAGACAGGCGTACCTGTAAAGGTTGTTACAGCAGCAAGCGGAACTTATGAAGAAGTACTTAAATCTGAAATTGCAGGTTCTGATGCACCTACATTATTCCAGATCAATGGACCTGTTGGCTACAATAATTGGAAAGATTACTGCATGGATTTAACAAACACAGATCTTTACAATAACTTATCCGACAAGAGCCTCGCTATCACAGCAGACGGAGGAGTTTATGGTATTCCTTACACAGTTGAAGCTTACGGTATCATTTACAATGATGCGATCATGCAGGCATATTTTGCAATGGATGGCGCAGTAGTAAAGAGCGTAGATGAGATTAAAAACTTTGATACATTAAAGGCAGTTGTTGAAGATATGCAGGCCAAGAAAGATGACTTGGGTATTGACGGTGTATTTGCTTCTACTTCTTTACTTCCCGGTGAAGACTGGAGATGGCAGACACATCTTGCAAATATTCCTGTATACTATGAACTTAAGGACAAAGGTGTAAGTGATATTGATGAACTTGAATTTACATATGGAGAAAACTTCAAGAGCATTTTTGATTTGTACATTAACAACTCCACATGTGCTCCTACTTTATTAGGAAGCAAGTCTGTAACCGATTCTATGGCTGAATTTGCACTTGGACAGTGCGCAATGGTTCAGAATGGTAACTGGGGATGGGGGCAGATCTCTGGTGTTGACGGAAACGTTGTAACAGAAGAAAATGTTAAGTTTATGCCTATTTACACAGGTGTAGCCGGCGAAGAAAATCAGGGCTTATGTACTGGTACAGAAAACTTCTGGTGTGTAAACAGCCAGACATCTGAAGCAAACCAGAAAGCTACTCTTGATTTTGTAAACTGGATGATTTCCTCTGATGCAGGTAAAGATTATATGGTTAATTCTTTAGGAAATGCAGCTCCCTTCTCAACATTTGGAGATGATGAGAAGCCGCAGGATCCTCTGGCTAAGGAAATGTATGCATACATGGAAGGCGGAAAGACAGCAGTAAGCTGGAACTTCACAATCTTCCCCAGCCAGGATTTCAAGGATGACTTTGGTGCAGCACTGCTTGAATACTGCAATGGAAATATGACATGGGAAGATGTTGTTAATACAGTAGTTACAAGATGGGCTGAAGAAAAGGCAGCAACAAAATAAAAGGATTGATTTATAAAGATTGACAAAGAAGGGTGCTCTGATAAATGAATAATTGCTTTTATTAGAGCACCCATGTTAATTAGGATGGCAGGTAAAGCCCGGCATCTATTGTTTCAAGAGGGAGTTGCAGGTATGGAGAAAACATTAAAAAGATATTTTGTTATTTTTACAGTTCCAACTATTATTGCATTTGCGTTTGCATTTATCATACCCTTTGCACAGGGATTATATCTTTCATTTTGTAATTTTACAACCGTAAAAAATGCAAAATGTTATTAACTTGTGATAATGT